>JABDIW010000355.1 GCA_013003515.1 Acidimicrobiia bacterium | reverse complement strand
TCGTCGAGTCGATCATCGGTCGGTAGTCGGCTGCCAGCGGCATGCGCCACACCCGCTCCCCGGCCCGCTTTGCGGCCGCCACCACCGTGGCAGCTGCGTCGTCATCGTTGCTGAACAGCCCTGCGATGCGGGGCCCGAGCGCAACCTTGCACGCCCCGGTGAGCGTGGCGATATCGATGATCAGGTCGGGAGAGCTCTCGACTGCAAGCGACAGCCCATCGGCGAGGACGAGGCGGCCTTCGGCATCGGTGTTGAGGACCTCGATCGTCTTGCCGTTGCGGGCCTCGAGCACATCGCCGGGCCGCATCGCGCCCCCTCCCGGCATGTTCTCTGTGAGAGGCATGATGGCCAGCACGTTGACCTGGAATCCCCTGGTGGCGATCGCCTGCACGGCACCGAAGACTGCAGCGGCGCCCGCCATGTCCGTCTTCATGTCCTCCATCGCCTTCGGCGGCTTCAGAGAGAGGCCACCCGAGTCGAAGATGATGCCTTTCCCGACGAATGCGACGGTCTTCGTGGCACCGGCCGGCTCGTAGCGCATGACGACCATACGGGGAGGGTTGTGGGCGCCGGCAGAGACTCCCTGGAGGCCCCCAAACCGCTCGGCAGCGATCTGATCCTCATCGAACACCTCGATGGTCGCTCCCACCTGCCCGGCCATCTCGGTCGCCCACGCCGCAAACGCGGTGGGCGGCTTGTGGCCCGGCGGCCGATTGACGAGGTCACGGGCTGCCACGACGCCGCCGGCGATCACGGCACCTGCCTCGGCGGCAGCAGCGTCGTCGTCGGACCCATCCACGAGCACGAGAGCTTCGGTCACCGCGGGCTCGGCCTTCGAGCGATGCTCGTCGAACGAGTACTGACCCAACGCGAATCCCAACCCGACCAGCTCGGCTGCATCGTCGAGACCCACCTGGTGGAGGGTGGTGGCGACACGGGCAGCCTTGCGCGATTTCCGCCCGACGCGACCGGCTGCCTGGCGGAGACCCTCGGCGTTCAGGTCGTCACCGAGGCCCACCAGGAGGAGCGTGCCATCGGCCGAGGGCACCGCGGTGATCTGACCCTTCTTCCCCGTGAAGCCGACGGCATCGAGATACTCCTCGATGCCATCGACGTCGGCGATCGCGGCCTCGGTGCCCGGCCCCCACACCCGGTCCGCAAACACCGGAACGGCAAGCACATCAGCGGGCACCGGACCCGACCCAGTCTCGATCGACACCGACATCACTCCTCCTTGTTGCGACTCGGCACCCATTCGGCCTCCGTCGCCCTTGCCAGCATGTACAGGAAATCGGCGAGGCGGTTGAGATAGGGGACCACTTCGCTGTCGGGGGCGGCTGCGGCGATCGCGCGCCGTTCCGCCCGGCGGACAACCGTGCGGGCAACATCGATGGTTGCCGCCAGAGGCGAGCCTCCTGGCACCACGAACCCCGTCGGCATGCCCACGTTGGCCTCGATGTCGTCGATCATCCCCTCGAGCCTCGTCGTCATCTCCGGCGTCACCAGAGCCACTCCGGGCTCGAGTTTGTGCCGATTGTCGATGGCGGTCGCCAGCTCGGCTCCGACGACGAACAGCTCACGCTGCACGTCGAGGAGGATGCCGGCGATCTCCTCGTGATCGGTTCCTGGCTTCTCTCCCAGCGGCTCGCGGCCCGCCTCGGCTCGAGCAGCACCGAGTGCTGCCACCGCTTCGTCGACCGTGCCATACGCTTCCGGGCCCGCGTCGTCCTTCGATACCCGTCCCCCGTAGAAGAGACCGGTGGTGCCGTCGTCGCCTGTCTTGGTATAGATCTTCACGGGGCGAGAGCCTAGGGCTGGTCAGACACTGATCAGCGCTCTGCCGACCACGGCGACGCCGAGTGCGGTGAGAACGGCGAGGTAGGACAACCCGGTCGCTGCCATCACCCCGGTGTACGACGGCTCACGCAAGGCCCCCCACACTCCCGCCATGAGGACCGCGGTCATCGCAGCGAGACCGACAAAGGCCCAACCGAAGATCTCGTCACCGGTCCCCCATGAGAGGGCCCCATCGAGGGCGAGAGCCGTGAAGTCGGCGCCGAGCCCGATGAG
>JABDIW010000346.1 GCA_013003515.1 Acidimicrobiia bacterium | reverse complement strand
ACACATCGGATGCCGGGCTCGTCCTGGTGACGTCGGCCGATCACGGCAACCGAACCTTCGTGACCGTCGTGATGGGGTCGGACGACCACTTTGCTGACACGCGAATCCTGCTCGACTTCGCGTACGCAACCTTTGGCCCCGCCGACCGGTGGATCGCTCCGCTCGTCGAATCGGAAGCGATGAGCCGGATCCCGTTGGCGCCGGCCGAGCGGCGCCGATTGGCCGAGATACCCGAGCTCCCCTCTGGGGCCGATGTCACCTCGGATCCGCTGGGGACTCCCTGGGCCGACACCATCGCCGGGTGGCTCAGCGACCGGCTTCCCGGGGTGCTCGGAGGGGACTCATGATGTCGACCTTCGTCGAAGTGGTGTCCCGGACCGCCCTCAAAGAGCGCGTGGAGCAGCTCGGTGCCGAGATCTCCGCAGACCTCAAAGGTGAAGTCCCCGTCATGGTCGGCGTGCTCCACGGCTCGGTCGTGTTCCTCGCCGACCTGGTGCGCGCCATGAGCATCGATCTCGAGGTCGAGTTCCTGTCGTTGACCAGGTTTGGCCACGACGGTCAGATCGGCATCGCGATGGACATCGCCGAGGCGTTGGAGGGCCGACACGTGGTCCTCGTCGAAGACATCGTCGACACGGGTCTGACGCTGGCTTCCATGCGCCGGCTCCTCGAGGTGCGCAACCCGGCGACCATCAGGACGGTCACACTCCTCGACAAGGCGCCCCGTCGTATCGTGGAGGTAGATCTCGAGTATCGGGGATTCGAGGTCGGAGACGAGTTCCTGCTCGGATACGGCCTCGACTGGAAAGGCCACTACCGGAACGTCTCGTCTCTTTGGGCCGTGATGGACCTCGAGGTCCTCCAGGCCGACCCGCTGGCGTTTGCGCGTCATCTCGGCATCAGCCCCGAGGTCTGAGCCAGGCCCGGTGATAGGCTGCTGCCGTGAGCGATGCCGTACCTATGGAACTCGTTGGAGTGCGGATCGAGCTGCCGACGAACAGCCCGATCCTGCTGCTGCGCGAGGTCGGGGGGACCCGCTATCTGCCGATCTGGATCGGCGCCAACGAGGCCACAGCCATCGCTCTCGCCCTGGAGGGCGTCGAGCCACAACGCCCCATGACCCATGACTTGATGAGGTCCATGCTCGACAGTCTCGAGGCCACGGTCGAGCGCGTCGTGATCACCGAGCTGCAAGAAGGCACCTATTTCGCCGACCTGGTCTTGCTCAGCAACGGAGAGCCCACCAGCGTCTCTGCCCGGCCTTCGGATGCCGTCGCAATCGCGGTGCGCACGTCATCGCCCGTCTTCGCCGAGCGCGAGCTGCTCGAAGACGCGGGTGTCGAGATTCGTGATGAGGACGACGAGGAGATGATCGAGAAGTTCCGGGAGTTCCTCGAGGATATCTCTCCCGAGGACTTCACCGCAGGGTCCTGAGGGTGGATCGCCGCCTCATCGCCGGGTTGCTCCTCCTGGCTGCGGTTTCGATCATCGGAACGTTTGGGTACGTGATCCTCGGTCTCGGTGTGCTCGACGCCTTCTACATGACCGTCATCACCATCACGACGGTCGGGTTCCGTGAAGTTCAGGAGTTTGGCGCAGGAGGCAAGATCTTCACCGTGTTCATCCTCATATCGGGGATGGGTGTGGCTTTGTACACTGCGGTCGTCGGCCTCGAATACGTGGTCGAGACCCTTCTCGGCGGACAGAGAGCAAAGAGACGAATGCTGGATCTTGCGGCCAAGATGAGTGATCACGTGATCCTGGTTGGCTATGGCCGGGTCGGCCGGGGCGTGGCGAAGCGGTTGGCCGAGGAGGGGGCGCCCATCGTTGTCGTGGAGAGCGATCCAGACAAGGCGACTCGGGCTCGTGACGACGATCACATCGTCATCGAGGGTGACGGGACCCAGGACGAGGTCCTCGAGGCGGCTGGATTGCAGCGTGCCAAAGCTCTCGTCGCCGCTGCGTATCCCGATTCCGACAATCTCGTGATCACGATGTCGGCGAAGGCGAAACGGCCTGAGGTCCTCGTCGTAGCGCGGGTTGTCGACTCGCAGGCCGAGCGCAAGCTCTACATGGCCGGCGCCGACCGCGTCGTGGCTCCCCAGGTGGTCGGCGCCGAGCGTCTCGCCGCCCTCGCCCTGAAGCCGGATCTCGCCGAGTTCATCGACCTGGTCGTACGCGGGACAACGGTCGAGTTTCGCGTCGAGGAGATGAAGGTCGAGCAGGGATCGGAGATCGTGGGGAAGTCCCTCCGTGAGCTCGACCTGCGTCGGCGAGCCGGCGCTCTCGTGCTCGCCGTAGGCGCAGCTGGGGGACAGATGGCCCTCAACCCGGATCCCGCCCTCATCTTCCAGCCCGGTCAGATCATCATCGCCATCGGCACCACCGACCAGCTCGATCGGCTCCGGGTCATCACGACCCTGGGTTGAGGGTTCGGCTTCATCCACAGGTCGAAGCCGCGATATCAACCGGATTCTGTTGGGTTATCCACAGGGGTTGTTGACAACTCGGTGGTGGGGCCGTAGCTTCCACGCTCGTAGTTCAGCTGGCGGAATTACGTGCATGTAAGCTACTCTCCCGCAGGAGGAACACTCGTGACGATGACCCCGGAACCCGCCGCAGCACTGCAGACACCCGATGACGACGGTTACCGGGCCCCTCAGGTGTGCAACCTCGTCGGCATCACGTACCGCCAGCTCGACTACTGGGCCCGCACCGGGTTGCTCGAGCCGAGCATCCAGAACGCCTCGGGCTCGGGCTCCCAGCGGCTCTACTCGTTCACCGACATCGTCCAGCTCAAAGTGGTCAAGCGCCTCCTCGACGCCGGGATGAGCCTCAAGAAGATCCGCACCGCCATGGACATCCTCCGGCAGCAGCTCCAGTCCGAGAACCCTCTCACCGACGTGACATTGCTCTCAGACGGAGCCACCATCTACGCCGCTCACAGTCCCGATGAGGTCGTCGATATCTTCCAGCGCGGCCAGGGCGTCTTCGGGATCGCCGTCGGCCCGGTGCAGGAAGAGCTCCAGGGCCAGATCCACGACTTGTTTCCAGAGGAAGCCGCCGTCATCCCGATCTCCGAGCACGAGGCACAGGCCAACTGAGCACCCCACCCGACCTCGATCGATCACCCGCTGATCTCGTCGACTTCGCTCACGACAGCGAGCGGCAGTTCGCCCGTCTCCTCGATTTCTACGGCATCGACTGGGAGTACGAGCCGCGGGCTTTCGCCATCGACTGGGACGACGACGGTGAGCCGATCAAGTACTTCCGCCCGGATTTCTACCTTCCCGACGAGGACCAGTTCATCGAGATCACAACGATGAACCAGAAGCTGGTCACGAAGAAGAACCGCAAGGTGAGGCAGCTTCGTGAGCTGTACCCCGACATTCGCTGCAAGATCTTCTACCAGCGCGATTACCTACATCTTCTCGTCAAGTACGGACTCGAGGAGCTCCCGGATCAGGACATGCCCGCCGTCCCCACCCGGATCCCGGGACCTCCGGTCGTCGTCAACCTCGGCGAGGAGATCGCGGCGGGGTGACGTAGGCTGCTCCGATGCTGACGTCGCCCATTCACCACGTTCACGAAGCCCTTGGGGCGCGGCTCGTCGATTTCGGCGGCTGGCTGATGCCCGTCCAATACACCGGTGTCATCGAGGAGCACCACGCCGTTCGGGAGGGTTGTGGCGTCTTCGACGTCTCCCATCTGGGACGGTTCCGGGTGGAGGGGCCCGACACGATCACCGCGCTCGATAGCGAGCTCTGCAACGACGCAGCGGGGCTTGCCGATGGGCGAGCCCAATACACGATGGCTCTCACCGAAGAGGGCGGCGTGGTGGATGACATCATCATCTGGCGACGGTCCACTGAAGGGGCGTGGGTGATGCCAAATGGTGTCAACCACGATCG
>JABDIW010000345.1 GCA_013003515.1 Acidimicrobiia bacterium | reverse complement strand
GTGTGTAGTTCCATGCCTGGAGCATCCCCCGGCGGCGCTGCACCACGGCCGAGTGGATGAACGCGGTGGCGATCAACCAGGGGAGGAAGGCTGCGTTCTCGACCGGATCCCATGCCCAGTAGCCGCCCCAACCCAGCACCTCGTACGACCACCAGGCGCCCAGCAGGATCCCGGCGGTCAAGAACGCCCAGGCGATCAGTGACCAGCGGTGGGTGCGGTCGAGCCACACGGTGCCCTGCTCGCGCCGCGCCAGCGCCGACATCGCAAAGGCGAAGGGGACGGTGAGCCCGACATACCCGAAGTAGAGGAGGGGTGGGTGGATGGCCATCAGGATGTGGTTCTGCAACAGGGGATTCGGTCCGCGGCCATCGATGGGCGCCACTGCCGCAGACCACGGCGCCCAGGAGTCGGCGGCGCAGCCGACGTCGGCCGCTGCAGTGCACACCTCGAATGGGTTCGCGATCGTGCCCATGACACCGAACCAGAAGATCGAGACCATGCCGAGGACGGCAAGAGCGCCTGCTGCCAGACCGTCGCTCGCGCCGGCTCGTTGCAGGACGATCCACGTGAAGCCTGCCAGGACCAGACCCCAGAGCACGATCGAGCCTTCGAGGGCAGCCCAACCCGAGGCGAGAAGGAAGATGAACGGCGTGTCCGTGGACGAGTTGTCTGCAACGTAAGACAGCGAAAAGTCGTGAGTCAGGAGCCCGATCTCGAGGGCCAGGAAGGCCACGACGGCTCCGATCAGGATCGTGAGGGCCGGAGCCCGCAATCGTGCGATGTCGGGGGCCTGCCGGCGAGCGGTCGACACCGCTTCAGTGGTGAGCCATACCGATCCGATGATCGCCGCCCACACGGCGAGGATGCCGACGAATCCGATCATGCCCCGTCCGCAGGTTGCTCGTAGTCCTCGCCGTCGTTGGTCCGGTATTGCTCGTCGTGCTGGATGATCATCGTGTCGGAACGGAACCGTGTGCCGTCCCAGGTGCCTTCGACGATGACGCCGATGCCCTCGGCGAACAATTGCTGGGGAGCGCCGGAGTGGAGCACCGGCACCTCGAGACGGCCGTCGGTGACCTCGAACGCCACGCCGTCGTCTGTGGACGCGACGGAGCCGGCAGCGACCTGACCGCCGAGACGGAACCGGCTCTCGCTCTCGGAGACCTCGCCGTTGACGATCTCGGTGGGGGTGTAGAAGAAGACGAGGTTGTCGTTGAGCTGGAAGAGGGCAACGGTGATCACGATCGCGACCCCTGCCACCGGGATGAGGAAACGCCAGTAACGCTTCACGTCGTGCCCTGTCCCCGGATGCCGGCGATCCTCTCGAGGAGAGCGCGGCGCCGGTAGACGAGCGTTGCCATGTATCCCGCGATCGTCGCTCCCGTTGCGGTGAACCCGAGCGCAACCCAACCCCAGTCGGTCATGACGGTCTCCCGGTTGGCGTCGACACCGCGTCACCGGCAACGACCGCCGAACTGGCCATCAGCTCATCGGCCTCTGCTTCGAGTTCCTCGATGCGGATCCGTGATCGCAGCAAGAGGGCGTAGATGACGGTGAACAACGAGAACGCCGCCAGGAAGGCCACGAGGAACGGGGTGTCCATCTGCACCTCGTCGGGGCGCAACAAGGTCGGAGGCTGATGCAACGTGCGCCACCAGTACACGGAGAAGTGGACGACGGGAAGCTGGGCAATGGCGACGATGCCCAGGATCGCCGAGCGGCGGGCTCGCGTCTGGCGGTCCGGGATCGAACGCCGCAGCGCCAGGTAGCCCAGGTAGACGAAGAACATCACGGCCGTCGCCGTCAGGCGAG
>JABDIW010000072.1 GCA_013003515.1 Acidimicrobiia bacterium | reverse complement strand
CGGGATCGTCGCGATGCTGTTGCTGGTTCCCAGTCGGATCCTTGGCGAACTCATCGCCAACGGTGTCGATCAACTGCGAGCCACGACGGTACCGGCCGCGGATACGTCGGAACCCGCGGATCATGTCACGATCTGATGGCCGCCAGCGCTGGGCAGGCCGGGCGGCCGCAATCGGGGTGCTCGTCCTAACGGCGTGCGGATCGTCAGCTCCCATGGCAACAACAACCGCGACAGCAACGACCGCTGCGGCCCGAAGTATCGAGTCCGCGGCACCGCAGCCGACCGCTCCCCTGCCAGCATCGTTCCGACCCGGCGCCGGTGTTGTCGCTGAGGCCGACTTCGCAGACCGGCAGGCGCAACGAGTCGGGCTCATCGCCAATCAGGCGTCGGTTGTGGATGGAATCCACACCGCTGATTTGTTTGCTGCGAGCGACGTCGTCGACCTCGTGGCGCTGTTCTCCCCCGAACATGGCCTACGCGGAGATCGCGCCGCGGGTGAGTGGGTTCCCGACGAGGTCGACCCGATCACGGGCCGTACGGTGCACAGCTTGTATGGCGAGACTCGCTCGCCGCAGCCAGCCGCACTGGAAGATCTCGACGTCTTGTTCTATGACCTTCAGGACCTTGGGGTTCGCTACTTCACCTACATCTCGACCATGGGTCTGGCGATGCAGGCCGCAGCTGCACACGACGTGGAGTTCGTGGTGCTCGATCGTCCCAATCCCCTCGGCCCCCAAGTCGCGGGCAACGTACTGGCGGAGGGTGCGGAGTCCTTCGTGGGGATGTATCCGATTCCGGACCTCTATGGGCTGAGCGCCGGCGAGCTCGCACAGGCGATTGTCGGTGAGGAGTGGCTCGACGGTCTCGGGTCGCTGCGTCTCACCGTCGTCTCGTACGAACGCGAGGCGACCACCATCGGGTGGCCGGAGGCAGCGGACTGGGTTCCGCCGAGCCCGGCGATCGGATCGATCGACACGGCCCGGTTGTACCCGGCGGCGGTGTTGTTCGAGGCCACCTCGCTGAATTTCGGACGCGGCACGGACACGCCATTTGAGATCATCGGCGCACCTTGGATCGACGAAGACGAGCTCGCGCAAGCACTCAACGACATCGGGATCGCCGGCGTCTCGTTCGAGCCCGCTCGGTTCACGCCGCGAGCGGAGCCGGGCCTTGACGTCGCGCACGCCGAGGTCGAGGTCGGAGGTGTGCGATTGCGACTGACGGACGAGGAGCAGTTCCGCCCGGCGGCCACCGGCGTGCAGCTACTGGCTGCGGTTCACGAGCTGGCACCCGAGGACATCATCGACCGTCCGGAGTGGCTCACGCGGCTTTCAGGATCATCTGCTCTGGGGGATCATCTGCGAGAAGGACGGCCGATATCCACGCTGGTCGGTTCATGGGAAGAACCACTGGCGACCTACGAGCAAGCCATGACTCAGTACCGCATCTACCCCTCGGACACGCCGTGAACGCCGCCGGTTCTGGAGCGTTGGTCGTCGCTGCGGTTCTCTCGACCGTTGCTTTCCTTCTTGCTGCGATATCGGCGCGTCGAGGACTGTTGATCGCCTCGGTGTTTGCACTGTGGATCGCGGTGGCGGTGGCCGTGGTGGCGCTCATCCGTGAGGACACCTCACTCGTTCTCGTGGTCGAGCACACCCGGACCGACTTGAGCTGGCCGAGACG
>JABDIW010000005.1 GCA_013003515.1 Acidimicrobiia bacterium | reverse complement strand
GCGCGGGTGATCATCGGCATCGAGGATCCGGACGCACAGGTCGCCGGCACTGGCATCGCTGCCTTGCGCGACGCGGGCATCGAAGTCGAAGTCGGCGTTGAGGCCGAAGCGATTCGAGAACAGCTCGCGCCCTACATCACCCATCGCACCACGGGCCGGCCCCACGTGATCCTCAAACTGGCCCAGACACTCGACGGGCACATCGCCGCCCCCGACGGTACGAGTCAGTGGATCACCGGCGCCGAAGCCCGCGCTGATGTACATCGGCTTCGGGCCGAGTCGGACGCAATCATTGTCGGCGCCGGCACGATCCGCGCCGATAACCCATCCTTGACCGTCAGAGCGTTCACCCCTGCGATTCACGACGACGAAACTCCCGTCCTCGATCCGTGGCGAATCGTCCTTGGCGACGTCGCACTCGATGCCAGGTCGACACCGCATGAGTCATGGAAGGGCGATCTCGGCGACCTTCTCGACGAACTCGGTTCGCGGGACATGGTGCAGGTGCTCATCGAGGGTGGCGCCCAAACCGCCGGTTCCTTCCACCGGGCCAACCTTGTCGACGAGTACTGGATCTACGTTGCGCCCACGATCATGGGCGGCGATGACGCCAAGAGCGCCTTTGCCGGTGAAGGCGCAGCCACCATGGCAGATCTCCATCGCGGCGAGTTCGTGAGCGTCACCAAGCTGGGAGCCGACGTCCGTTTGGTAATGCGTCACCTCGACGCCAGCGAATAAATCACGCCGGCCTTGGTCCGTTCGTGCTCGATGAAGAAATCGAGCGCGTTGAAGCAGTAGGCCATACGTCGCGCGTAGTCACGGCTCATCCCGCCCAACTCCGCGATGTTTGCGGTCGTGAACCGATCGGGCAAGCCGTCGGGGAGTAGCGCCAACAGATCGGCGGCAGTAGCAAAGGTGCGGGTCTCGTGGACCTCGCGCAGCACCCGATCAATGGTCCGGTAGCCGCGGCCTCGACGGGTGCGGTCGTTCGGATCCTGCACCTTGGTGACCGAGACCAACACCACATCGAGCGTGAGGTTGGGATGGTCCAGAAGGGTCGGAATACTCACGAGCTCGTCGAAGAGCGAGAGAATCGAGCCACGTTTCGGGGACTTGCGAGTCTTGGCTCCCTCTCGCTCGAGATAGGTCTCCACCGCGATTGGATACACGAGCAGGATCTGATGTTCCGGTAGCAGGTGGTCGAGCTTGTTGCCCATCGCCCCGAACGAGCCGGTCTGGATCTCGACCAGCAGTCCTGGCCGACGGATGTCGATCACGAACCGCCCGAGCGGAACTTCGAACTCGTCACCCGGTTGGGAGTAGCGGTCTTTGAGCGCCGCGTGCAGGGAACCCTCGTTCAGGGTCCCAATGTGGGGCTCAACTGGGGCCATGCCGTCGCGAACTAGGGGAGAATCGCGTCGGTCGGAAGCGCCACGATCCCCGTGGCGCCCATGGCCCGTAGCTCGCCGAGCTTCGACCACAAGTTCGCTCTCTTGACGACGATGTGGGCGGCGACGATGTCCTCGCGCCCGGCGAGGGGCAGCACGGTCGGCGCCGCCAAACCGGGGAAGACACCTCCGAGGTCGCCAACGCGCTCCTCGGGAAGATGCAACATCACATATTGGGTTGCTCGCGCTGCGATCGCCGCCTCCAATCGAAGAGTGAGCGGGGCGATCTCGTCCGACGCAGCAGACGCCCAGGCGAACGTGGCCTGACAGGCCTGACCCTCGGCCAGCACCCGCAGGTGGTTGCGGACCAGGGATCCGCCGGTCTCGCGGAGGTCGACGATTGCGTCGGCCAACCCCACGGCACAGACCCCTTCCAGGGAACCGCCCATGTTCACGACGTGGGCATCCACGCCCTCCGAATCCAGCCACCGCTGGGTCCACGCCGGAAGGTGGGTGGCCACGGTCTTGCCGGTCAGGTCCGCCAGCG
>JABDIW010000333.1 GCA_013003515.1 Acidimicrobiia bacterium | reverse complement strand
GGACGCCTGCAGATCGACAAGGACCTGATGAGCGAACTGGCTGCAGTTCGCAAGGCCGCCAATCCGGATGAGGTGCTCCTGGTCGTCGATGCGATGACGGGTCAGGAAGCCGTTGCCGTTGCGCAGGGGTTCCTCGACTACGCAGACCTCACCGGCATCGTCCTCACCAAGATCGACGGTGACGCCAGGGGAGGAGCGGCGATCTCGGTTCGTGAGGTCACCGGATGTCCCATCAAGTTCGTCGGTACCGGCGAAGCCACGGATGCCCTGGAAGTCTTCCATCCCGACCGGATGGCTTCCCGCATTCTCGGCATGGGTGACGTGATGACGCTCATCGAGAAAGCCGAGGACGCGTTCGACGAGGAGCAGGCCGTTGCTGCGGCGCAGAAGATGGCGACTGCGAGTTTCACGCTCGAGGACTTCCTCGAACAGTTCCAGCAGCTCCGCAAGATGGGGCCGGTCAGTCAGCTGGTTAAGATGATCCCCGGCGCACAGGCCGCCATGGGCGATGTCCAGGTGGATGAGCGCGACTTGAGCCGCGTCGAGGCAGTCATCCGCTCGATGACACCTGCGGAGCGGCGGGATCCCCGCATCATCAACGGGAGCCGCCGACGCCGCATCGCCGCGGGCTCGGGGACCCGTCCTCAGGACGTGAACCGGGTCCTCAAGCAGTTCAATGATGCACAGAAGATGATGAAGAGCCTGGCCACCGGCGGGTCCCCGATACCGGGGCTGAACCTGCCAGGGCAGAGGCGACGAAAGAAGAGGTAGCGATGCCGGTCAAGATTCGGCTCACGAGGATGGGCAAGAAGAAGCAGCCCTCCTATCGCGTCGTGGTGATGGACTCGCGCCAGCCCCGTGACGGCAAGTACATCGAGCAGATCGGCCGGTATGACCCGCTGCAGGATCCGTCGGTGATCGAGATCGACCAGGACCGCGCCAATCTGTGGCTGGCACGCGGTGCCCAGCCCACCGAGCGAGTCGCCAAGCTTCTCGAGGCCACCGGCGCCATGACCCAACACAAGGTCGCCAGTGGAAAGATCCACACGGTGGGTGAGGGCGCTGTCGAGGAGACCGAGGCTGCTCCGGCGCCGGTCGCTGCGGCGCCGCCTGCCGACATGCCAGGAGAGATCCACGTTGTCGGTGGCGACGCTCCGGCCGACGAGGATGTCGAAGAGACCGCTGCAACAGACACCGCTGCAACAGACGAGGAGTCCGAATGAGCCAGGGAGACATCGTCGGCCGCGTGGTCGAGTACGAATGCAAGGAGATCGCCGAAGACGCCGAGGCCGTGACGGTCGAGGTCATCGACGACGGCGACGACAGGGTCGTTGCCGAGGTGCACGCAGCCAAGCCTGACATGGGCCGCCTCATCGGGCGCCGTGGTCGGGTTGCTCGTGCCATCCGCACCGTTGCCTCGGTTGCCGCCGAGGAAGAGGGCTTGAACGCCCAGGTTGAATTCCTCGACTGACGACTCCATCGCCATCGGGGACCGCATCCCCATCGGGTACGTGCGGCGTGCCCATGGCATCCGTGGCGACGTGATCGTGCGTCCGCTCACGGACTTCGCCGATCGCTTCCAACAGGGCTCGGAGTTCCTCACGGACGAGACCCCGCCGCGTTCATTGCGGGTGACGTCGGCCCGCGACCACTCCGACGGCTACCTCGTTCACCTCGCCGGGATATCCACCCGCAACGAGGCCGAGGCCCTCCAGGGTGTCACGTTCACCATCGACGCCGACGAACGCCGTGAGCTCGGCGAGGACGAGTATTGGCCCGAGGACCTCCAGGGGATGGTCGCCATCGCTCCGGACGGCCGCCACCTCGGCACCGTGACAGGAGTCATTCTGGGCGAAGCGCAGGACCGCCTCATCGTTCGTGTCTCCGACGGAGAAGACATCGAGGTTCCCTTCGTGGATCCCATCGTGTCCATGGTCCACCCGTCCGGTGGTCACGTGGTCATCGATGCTCCGCCGGGGCTGTTCGGGGACCTGCCGGCCTAGGGCAGCGTCACCCCTTCACCGCCACTGGTGGCGACATCTATGGGGCCGTCACCGGGAACCGTGGCCGAGAACGCTCCCCAGGAGCCCGGGAACGAGGCGACCGCAACGGTTGCGAACGATTCCCCCGACCCGACGACCACCTCGTCGGTCGTTGCGTAGCCGGCGACGGCGCGAGGCGTCTCGTCGGTCCACGTCGAGATCACGACGTCGCCACCAACTCGCGGTGCGCCCTCCGCATCAAGGGTGCCGGTACCTTGCCGAAGGTCGACGACCACCCGGGCGGGTGCATCCAGATCGAACACGCGGACCTCGGCTGGGGCCTCGAGGTGAAGGTCAATGAAGAAGCCTCCGTCATCGGCGTGCACGACGTAGCCGCTCCCTGCCAAACCCCGGGTCGAGAATTGACCGACGTCGGTGTCGATCACCGCTGCGGGAAGCTCGATCCGCACGATGTGGTCGGACACGAATACGGCCGCGCCCTCTCCGACCAGGGAACCCGGTGAGGCGTCCCCGGTCA
>JABDIW010000319.1 GCA_013003515.1 Acidimicrobiia bacterium | reverse complement strand
GGGAGGGCGTGAACCGCAGGGGCAACCCCGAGCTGGTCCATCACCTCCCACGCCGCCGTCTGCTGGCCGTCGATCCGATACGGGTTGAGCGAGTTGACCAGGGCAACATCGTGACTCGATGTCAGCTCGAGCACGACAGCAAGGGCGTCGTCGAAGTTGCCGTCGATGGGGACGATGGTGGCGCCGTGGGCGATCGCCTGAGCCAGCTTGCCCCGGGCGATCTTCCCCGCCGGCAGCACCACGAAACAGGCGATCCCGGCACGTGCGGCGTAGGCCGCCGCCGACGCCGAGGTGTTGCCGGTCGAGGCACAAGCCACGGCGCGAGCGCCGGACTCGATCGCCTTGGAGACGGCCAGCGTCATCCCCCTGTCCTTGAATGAACCCGTCGGGTTGGTGCCTTCGTACTTCACGTACACGTCGCGCGACGTCAGGCGGCTGACCTCGGGAACCGGTATCAGCGGCGTGTTGCCCTCACGCAAGGTGATGACGGGGGTGTCGTCGCCGACCGGGAGCCGGTGGCGGAATTCCTCGATGAGTCCTTTCCAGGCGCTCATGCTTCGTCGCTGACCACGCGGATGACGGCAGCCACCTCGTGGACCACGTCGAGAGCATCGACGGCTTCGACCGCCTTGCGTTGGCTCGACTCCGCGGCCCGGTGGGTGATGAGCAGCAACGAGGCGGTGTCATCGCGGCCCTCCTGACGAACCGACATGATGGACACACCGGCATCACCGAAGGCGCCGGCCACCCTGGCGAGCACGCCGGGAGCATCGACGACCAGCAGCCGGACGTACCACTTCGTCGGGATGTCACCGAAGTCGACGATGTCTCCGGGCGAGAACCGGATCCGCGGCGCTACCTGGGCACCGGCGAGGACCTCCCGGGCGGCGTCGATGACGTCGCCGAGAACGGCAGATGCGGTGGGCTCTCCCCCGGCTCCGGGGCCGGCGAAGAGGAGCTCTTCGACAGAGGGTCCCTCCACGTAGATGGCGTTGGTAGCGCCCCGGATGGACGCCAGGGGGTGGTCCCCAGGGATCATCGCCGGATGGACCCGGGCGTTCACCCCGCTTCCGTGACGCTCGGCGATACCGAGCAGCTTGATCACATAACCGAGGTCCGTGGCGGCCTCCATGTCGGCCGGCGACAGCCGGTCGATGCCCTCGTGATGAACGGCGTCGAAACCCACCCAGGTGCCGAAGGCAAGGCTGGCAAGGATGGCTGCTTTCGATGCCGCATCCGCACCGGACACGTCGGCGGTCGGGTCGGGCTCGGCGTACCCCAGACGTTGTGCGTCGGCGAGGGCCTCGGGATACGACTCCCCCGTTTCCATCTGGCTCAGGATGTAGTTGGTGGTGCCGTTGACGATTCCCATGACGCGGGTGATCTGCTCCCCTGCGAGGGTCTCGGCGAGTGGTCGGATGATGGGGATCCCGCCTCCTACGGCTGCTTCGTACAGCAGCGGGACTCCGCTCGACTCTGCAGCGGCGATCAGTTCGGGTCCGCGGGCGGCGATGAGTGCCTTGTTGGCGGTGACAACGGGTTTGCCTGCAGCGAGGGCCCGAGCCACGAGGTCGCCGGCAGGGTCTTCTCCACCCATCAGCTCCACGACGAGGGCGACGTCCGGGTTGTCGATGACATCCGACGGGTCGGCGGTCAGCACGCCTTCGGGGACGGTGAACGAGCGCTGCTTCGAGACATCGCGCACCGCGACCTTCACGACCCGGAGGTCGAGGCCAGTCTTCGCCGAGATCGCTGGTTGGTCGTCCACGAGTCTGCGGATCAGCGTGCCCCCAACGGTGCCCGCTCCGAGAAACCCGATGCCGATGGTCGTGTCCATATCGGGGCGGGATGGTACAGACGAAAGGCCAGTTGTCAGTTGCCAGTCATCAGTCATCAGTCATCAGTCGACGATCGGGGGAGGGAAGCCTTGGCCGCCGGCGGGCTGAGTGGCGGGACCGAGCGGCCAGAGTGCCCTATCGCATCTCATGCATCCTCCATACGGTGCTCAAGGACACGCCCGAGGTCCGGGCGCGCGCGAGGAGGAGCAACCGATGGCAACGGCAATGACGAACAAGGGTTGGCAGGCGTGGACCTCAGCCGGCCTGGTGATCCTGGTCGGGGTGGTGTTCGTGTTCTCGGTCTTCTCGAACAACCTGTTCGAGGTGGGACCGGCGTTCGAAGACCTCATCGACGA
>JABDIW010000305.1 GCA_013003515.1 Acidimicrobiia bacterium | reverse complement strand
ACCGGAGCCGGTCGCCGCTACCCCTGCTCCAGAGCCGGTCGCCGCTGCCCCCGAACCCGAACCGCAGCCCAAGCCCGCTGCCGAGCCGGAGCCGGTCGCCGCCACCAACGGTGCCGGTGACCTTCCTCCCGCCGACCCGTTCGGCTGAATCAGACCCCAGATCTACCTGCGAGAGGCCGTCCCCGAGGGGCGGCCTTTCCGAGTTCTGGAGCGGCTCTCCGCCATGGCCCGGATCGGGATCCACACCAAGGCAGCAATGGCGAGGATCGCCGCCCCGATGCCGAAGGTCTCCCGTTCCCCGAGGGAATCGGCGAAACGGGTTCCGATCACGGGACCGACGGTTTGGCCGGTTCTGATCGAGGACACCCAGGTCCCGATCGCTGCGCCGCGATAGGTGCCGCTGGCCGCCTCGGTGAGGAACACCTGGACCACCGGGAATACCGATCCGATCCCGAGCCCGAAGAGGAACAGGCCGAGGGCGACGATGGGAAGGCCGGGAGCGATGCCGACCACGGCAAAGCCCACCGCCGACAACGCGATCGCTGCCGTGAGCATCGTCGTGCGGCCGAGGCTCCGAACGACCCGTGCCGACGAAATCGCTGCGATGGAGCTTCCCACCGATGCCGTCGCCTGGATGAAACCCCGGCCCGAGGGACCGACCTCGAACACCCGCTCCAGGAACAGAGGAGTGGTGGTGAACCCGAAGCCGACGAAACACAGCATCACGATGAACGAGAACGGCAGGAGCCCGACGAACGAGACGAACCGGCCCGACGTCCGCATCTCCGACACCATGTCACCCAGGTGGCGCCACGGCGCCTCGACCGTGCCTTCCGGCTTGCCGGGAAGGATGCGGATGAAGGGAATCATCGGAAGCGCCAGGGCGAACACCAGGAATGGCAGGAAGGCCGAGACCTCGGCCAACGCCCCGCCGAGCACGGGAGCGATCAGCGTCATGCCCGTGATGCCGGCGAACTCGATGCCGATCGCCCATTGTCGTTCCGGGCCCTCGAAGGCATCGCCGATGATGACGGCTCCCAGGCTCAGCAAGCCCGAGGTCCCCATGCCCTGGACAGCCCGCAACCCGACCAGCAGCCAGAAGTCGCGGGCAAAGAAGCACGCCGTGCCGGCCACCCCGAAGATGATGAGCGAGGCGAGGATCACCTGCCGGCGCCCGTAGCGGTCGGCCAGGTACCCGATGACGACAGCGAGCACGATGCCCGGCGTCGCCACCGCACCCTGGACCAGCCCGATCGAACCGCGCGACACGTCAAGGGCAGTGGCGAGGTCGGGGAGTGCGGGCGCCACGATCGAGAACGACATCACCCCGAGGCCCGAGATGACGACGATGACCGGAAGCATCCGGCGTGGGTTGCTCACGAAGTCAGGAGGGTGGTCAACCCTTGACCGCGCCCTGGAGGGCGCTGACGATGCGGTCCTGCATGATCAGGAACAGCACCACGATCGGTGCCGCTCCGATGACGGCCGCAGCCGAGATCCGGCCCCACTTGGCGGTGTACTGCGAGTCGATGAACAGGTTGAGCCCGGTCGCATAGGTGAACTGGTCGACGTCGTTGACCAGCACCTGGGCCAGGATGAACTCGTTGTACAGCCCGATGAACGTGATGATGAAGATCACGATCAGGATCGGCTGGGTGAGCGGGAAGATGATCTTGGCGAAGATGTCCCAGTCGGTCGCACCGTCGACGCGCGCCGCCTCGTCGAGTGACGTGGGGATCGAGTCCATGAATCCCTTTATCAGCCAGGTGTTCACGCCGACGGCGCCACCCAGGTACACCATGATCAGCCCGGTGTGGGTGTTGAGCCCGATCTTGGGGAACACCGTCACGCCAAAGTCGGATCCGACGTAGATCGCCAGGGCCCCAAAGGCCAGGGCTCCGCCGACGAACCACAGGATCCACCTCATCCTGTCCTTCTCCCAGTTGCGCATCCGCCCGATGGCGTAGGCGCCGATCGCAATCACGAGCAGCGGGATCACCACCACCCAGATCGGCGCCTGCCGGGCCGCGGGGAAGGTGGTCTCGAGCGTGTCGAGGAGCAGGAAGATGGCGACGAATGCGAGGAACTGCGGGAACATCTGGATCAGCAGGATCGAGATCAGACCAAAGCGACGACCCTTCCACCGCAGCCGCGAGAACGAGTAGGCGGCCAGCGCTGACATCACCAGCTGAGCCGATGATGCGATGAGGGCGATCTTGATGCTGTTGAACAGCCAGTTGGGGAATGGGGTGGAGGACTCACAGACGAACGGCGGGAACCCGAAGTCCCACTGGCACCCCTCGAACAGCCCTGTGTAGTTGGCCCATGTGGTCTCCGCCGGCCAGAACTTCACCGTGGTCAGGGAGTCCAGCGTGTTGACCGACGAGGTGAGGATCCAGGCGATTGGGAACAGGGCGAAGGCGACGCCGAGCAGGGCGGCGATGTGGCGCCAGCCCGTCTCACGGAACCAGCGCCGGAACGATGGCCGGTTGGGACGAGCTGTCACCACCTGTGCTTCTTCTCGGGGAGCCGGCACCGTGGCCTCGTGCTCATAAGTTGCCATAGATCGTCTCCAGGCGTTTCGTGAACCGGAACGAGAAGGCGGCGATCGTCGCCACGATGAAGAAGATGAAGATCGTCAACGCCGAAGCCAGTCCGTAGAGGGCACCGCGGCCGGACTCGACGGCGAGGTCGAAGGTGAAGCTGATCAGGATGTCGGTCTCGCCCACCGGGACCGCGTACTGAGTCAGCGGCGGCCCACCGCCGGTGATCAGGAAGATGTTGAGGAAGTTGTTGAAGTTGAACGAGAACGACGCGATGAGCAGTGGTGCGATGGACACCATCAACAGCGGGAAGGTGACCTTGCGGAAGACCTGGGGAGCAGCTGCGCCGTCGACGCGAGCGGCCTCGGTCAGCTCCTTCGGGATCGACTGAAGAGCCCCGGAGTTGATGAGGAAGAAGTAGGGGACGCCCTGCCACACCGTGACGAGGATCACGGCGACCTTCGCCCAGAACGGATCGGTCAACCACGGGATGGCGACCTCGAGGTCGAGCAGACCGAAGAACGACCCGATGCCCTCGAGGGCGCGGTTGAGCTGCCCGAAACTGCGGTTGAGCATGCCGCGCCAGATGACCAGCGAGATGAAGGCCGGGGCGGCATAGGGCACGATCAAGAGCGATCGATACAGTCGCTTGAACTTCATCTTCGGGTCCTGGAAGACCATCGCCAGACCGAGGCCGAGGATGAACTGGAACGCCACCACCACCACGGCAAAGATCACATTCCACGTGAACACACGGACGAACGGGTCACGGAACCCTGGGTCCGTGGCGACCTTGGTGATGTTCCCGAAGCCGATGACCTCCCGCCAGCCCGGGTTGATGCGATCGCCGGCGCACGAGAACGCGGCGTCGACCTCGGTGCAATTCTCGTTGTTGAGCCGGTCGAACATCACTTCGGTGGTCTCGTCCCATACGAATCGAGTTTGCGCCAGCCGGGCCGTGCTCAGCGTTCGGGCGCGCGCCTCACCTCCCGGTATGTCCAAGATGAACGAGTCGATGTCCGGGATCTTCTGGGCGACGGCGAACGTGTTGATCGCTTCCACGCCATCGATCGACTCGGGGAGGCCATCGCCATCGGCGTCGACTACTGCGGCTGCCTCGAGGTCGTCGAGGACGATCTCCTCGGGGATCGGATCCTGGACGGTTCTCGGTGACCCGTAGAACAGCTCGTCGGTGTCGGGGTTCCGAACGAGCATCTTGAACTCACCCGGCGCCACTTCGAACCACAGCATGTCGAGGGTCGGCGCATCGTCTGGCTCGATGAGGCTGAGCCCACCCTCGGTGAGCTGCTCGATCACCTGATCCTTGGTGAGGAAGTTGCCGGTCGACCAGTTGGTGAAGGCGACGTAGACGCTGAAGATGATCGGCCACACCATCAGGATCGTCAGGAACACGACACCAGGCACCAGCCACCGATAGGCGTAGGTGCGGTGCGACAGGAAGATGAAGTTGATCCCGAGGGTGCCGACGATGATCGAGATCAGGGCGACCGTGGCCCCCTGTTCGATGAGTGAGGGGATGACGGCCAGGACGATGGCATCGAAGAGAGCCAGCCCGATGACCTTCACCCAGAACCCGGCGCCCGCCCGAACCTGCTGCTCGGGTGCATCGTCCCCGGCTGTGGTTTGGTCGTCCTGGACGTCGAGATCAGCCACGTTTGGGAGCTTAGAAAGTCACACCAGCACTTGCTGGTCGACCCCGGACGCGCTGAGGGCGGGGCCGGTGGCCCCGCCCTCAGACGGTACTTCGAGTGCTACGACTGGATCAGCCGGAGCCCTCGATGGCGGCAGTCACGGCCTCGGCTGCAGTCTGCAGCGCCGAGGTCGGGTCGGCCGTCTGGTTGTAGATGGCGGCCACGGCATCGCCGAGGTTGCCCCACACCGCGCTCATCTCAGAGATGGACGGCATCGGCTGGCCGTCGGCTGCCGAGGCACCAAACGCCTGAACGTCGGGGTCGCTGGCGACCTTGTCGAACGAGGCGATGTGTGCCGGAGCACGCTGGCCCAGCTCGAAGAGCTGCACCATGACGTCCTCGGTGGCGACGTAGTCCAGGAGGAACGTCTGGGCGAGCGCCTTCTGCTCAGAGAAGGAGTTCACGAAGAAGCCCTGGACACCGACGAACGGAACGGCGGTGTCGCCATTGATCGCCGGCAGCTTGGCCACGCCGTAGTTGATGCCCGAATCCTGGACGTTGGGAAGCTCCCAGGGTCCGGTCCACATGAACGCGGCCTGGCCTCCGGTGAACAGCGCAGCCATGGCGCCATAGTCGACGTCCGGGTTGGCATATCCGTCCTTCACGAGCGTGTCGAGGAACGTGAAGCCCTCGATGGCGCCCTCGGAATCGATGCCACGGTCAGCGGCGTCGTAGACACCATCTTCGAAGCCGAAGAGGTATCCACCGTTGGAGCCGAAGAACGCGTAGTGGTGGTAGGCGTCGCCGCTCGGGAAGCCGATGCACTGCTCGACCGAGTCTCCGAGATCGTCACAGATCGTGATGAGCTCTTCGAACGTGGTCGGCGGGGTCGGCACGAGATCGGCGTTGTAGTACAACGCGATGGCCTCGATGGCGTAGGGCAAGCCCCACAACTGGCCGTCCAGCGAGAAGGCGCTGACCGCAGTGTCGAAGAACTCGCCACCGCGGCTGCCGACGTCGACAGGCTCGATCACGCCATTTGCCGTGAGCTCACCGATCCAGTCGTGAGCGCCGATGAAGATATCGGGGCCCTCGCCGGTCGGGTTCTGCTGGATGGCGTTGTTGCGCTGGTCGCCGAAGCCGACCAGTTCGACGTTCACCGGAATACCGGTGGCCGCCTCGAACTCGGCGGCAACCTGCGTGAGCACAGGCTCACGAGTGTCGTCAGCCCAGATCAGTAGCGGCGTCGCTGCCTCAGTGGTAGTGGTGGTGGCTGCAGTCGTCGTGGTGGCTGCAGTCGTTGTCGTTGCTTGGGTCGTCGTCGCGGCTGTCGTGTCGCCGCCCTCATCATCACCGCATGCAGCGGCAATCAGGGAAAGGGCGAGTACGAGGCCAACGATGACGCGGAATCGCGTCCTCAAGGGGACTCCTCCTCTTATGAGTGGGTTGGTCGGGCATGAAGCCGGGCTTCTGCCTCGGGTGCAAAACGCTGAGCGTTCAGACCGCCCGGAACGATAGTGGTGGTAGGGGTTCTTTGCGATTCAAACGGGGGCTCAGGCGAAGGCCTGTTCGATGAGCGCGGTTTGCTCCCTGGTGTGGGCCTTCGAGTTGCCGGTGGCGGGTGAGGCGCTTTCCCGGCGATAGATCCCTCGGGTCGAGCGACCCATCTCGACGAAGTTGTAGCGGCTCATGAACCTCCACGCCCCCATGTTCGCCGGTTCCTCCTGAACCCAGCACAGCTCTGCGTCGCCATAGGCGCCGAGGATCTCGTCGAGGTCCTTCGATGGGAACGGATACAACTGTTCGAGGCGCACGATGGCGACATCGCCGATCTCCTGCTTCTCGCGGTGTCGAGCCAGCTCGTGATAGATCTTCCCGGTGCACAACAGCACTCGTCGGGCGTCCCCGGTGACGATGGTGTCTGCGATCACGGGGCGGTAGGAGCCGTCGGAGAGCTCGGAGACAGGGGAGAAGGAATCCCGGGTACGCAGCAGCGACTTGGGGGTCAAGACGATCAGCGGTTTGCGAGCGGGGTGCAGAGCCTGGTTCCGCAGCATGTGG
>JABDIW010000282.1 GCA_013003515.1 Acidimicrobiia bacterium | reverse complement strand
CGACGCGGCGCTTGGCGATGCGCTGTTCGCCGAAGAGGATCCGCCAGGCTTCGACGCTGTCATCGAGACGGCCACGCTCG
This sequence comes from Acidimicrobiia bacterium, assembly GCA_013003515.1. Lineage (GTDB taxonomy): Bacteria > Actinomycetota > Acidimicrobiia > Spongiisociales > UBA5794 > JABDIW01. The sequence continues at coordinate 4,850 of JABDIW010000282.1, read as the reverse complement.
AGTGCATCTCAGCCGAGCGCCTGATCGAGATCGGTGGCGACGATCTGGCCGGTGAGGCGATGACCGAGACGTCCAGTGATGCCACCGCAACCTCAGCGGATGACCCCTCGGGCGAGACATGGGCACCCAAGACCATCGAGGAACTCGTCGACCCCACCGTGATCGTCAACGACGGTTTCGGCTGGGAGCTTCCTGCCGGCTGGTTCGAGCAGGTGTGGTTCAAGCCTGCGGAGTCGGGCGAGCTGTGGTGGGAGGACGGCGGGTCGATGCACTTCACCGGGGGCGACAGCAACAGCCGAGCCGGAGTGCGGCTCGACCTCAATCTCGACGTGAGCGACGTCTCCCATGCTGTCGTCGCCATCCACGGCATCGTCAACGACCAGACCCTGGCCGGGACCGGTTTCGATGGGCGCGAAGCCCCATTGGCCATGGCGGTGGCCTACGTGGACGAAGCCGGAACCTCCCATGTTGGCCTGTCGGAGGATCCGACAAGTCCGACCAACGTCTTCTATCGAGGTTTCTCGATCCTCGAGCCTGACGATCGGACCTCGATGACGAACGGTTTGATGGTCACCGCCGGCGAGCCCTTCATCCACCAGTTCGACCTGATGTCGCTGGACCCGCCGCCGGTAGAGATCCTGTTCCTCATCGCCGAGGGCGGCGGGTGGCCGACCCGGGACGCCGTCCTCGCCGAGATGGCGCTCGTACTGGGGGACTGAGCCCTCCGCGCCGTTTCCAGCGAAACGCGTGTCGTACACGACGCCCGAAACCAGGCCTCGCGTCGACCCGGTTCACATCGGAGCGTGAAGCGGATTGTCCCTTGGATGCCGTGACACGGATTCCCGTATCGTTGGGGCCAGAGACGAGGTGTGACCATGGAGCTCTACGACGTGTTGGGTCGGCTGGTGCTCGCCGCGGTGTGCGCGGCGGTGGTCGGTTTCGAGCGGGAAGCCTCCCACAAAGCCGCCGGGCTACGAACTCACACCCTCGTTGGCGTGGGCGCAGCTCTGTTCACGGTCGTCTCGATCGTCGGATTCGATGAGGCCGACCAGTCGCGGGTCGCTGCGCAGATCGTCACCGGGATCGGTTTTCTCGGAGCGGGCGCCATCTTCCGTGAAGGGCACTTCGTCAAAGGGCTCACCACCGCCGCCGGCCTGTGGGCGGTGGCGGCGCTCGGAATGGCAGCCGGGAGCGGCCGATACGACATCGCCACGCTGGGCACCATCGTCATCATCACCGTGCTCCTCGGGTTCCGTGTCATCGACGCGTACGTCGCGAGGCAGACCCGCCAGCACAGGGATCGTCTCGAAATCGTGATCGAGGAAACCGACCTGCTCAAGGACCTCTTCAAGTTCATGAAGCGAATCGACGAATCCGCCGAGCAGCTGTCGTTCAGACGTCAACGCGATGGGAGCGGGGTCCTGACCATGGGTGCCGATCCCGATCGATCCGAGATGCTGCGAGAAATGCTGAGCGTGCACCGAGGGATCCGCGAAGTCGAGCTGCTGTCTCCCCTGTTCTTCGGTCACGAGCGTCCCGACGACACTTGAAGGACGACAAAGGCTTCAGCTCTGCCTTGAAGCGCGCCGCGCCGTGAAGGCTCCGTCGGACCGTACGCCACAGCATGGCGAGTGCCCATTTGTCTATGTTCCGAGGCAGCGCCGGTATCTGGGAGGTTGTCGTGGTCTGGTTGGTAGGCATCATCGCCCTGATCGTTGGGTTCATCATCGGGTGGTGGTGGGCGAATCGATCGTGTGAAGCGAAAGTGGCCGAGGTCGAGGCAACGTGGAAGGGACGTCTCGACGAGGCCAACGCCGCCACCGAGTCGGCCAAGGCGGACGCTGCGGCGGCGCGGGAGGAAACCGCAGCCGCAAAGGCCGAGGCAGAAGAGGCTCAGGACGATGCCAAGGCTGCCGAGGACGCTCGCGACGCCGCCCTCAAGGAAGCCGAAGAGGCCAAGAGCGCTGCCGATGCGGCCAAAGCCGATGCCGAGAGCGCCCGCAGCGAGGCGGCCCAAGCGAAGAGCGATGCCGAGGCGTCCCAAACCGCGGCCGCCAAGGCCAAAGAAGATGCGGCCGCGGCACTGTCTGAGGCAGAGACCGCCAAGGCCGCAGCCGACGCCGCCAAGGGAGAGCTGGATGCAGCCCACAAGGCCGCCGCGCAGGCGAAGTCGGAGGCCAGTGCAGCCCGGAGCGAGCTCGCCGACGCTCAGTCGGCTGCCGATGCTGCTCGCTCGGAAGCCGAGTCCGCCAAAGCCGAGATCGAGAGTGCGCGGTCCGAGGCGGAGAGCGCAAAGGCCCACTCCGAACGCGTCCAGGCCGATGCCGATAGCGCCCGCCAGGAAGCCGAGGCCATGAAGGTCGAGGTCGAAGCCGCTCGGGAGTCAGCCGAGATCGCTCACGTCGAGGCCGCTTCAGCCAAGGCCACGGCCGAGGCCTCACGCGGTGACGAGGCCGCAGGCGGCGGTGCCGTCGGGTTCGTGAGCGCGGCCGACGGCGCCGGGGAGACAACCGGTCCTGACGACGCCACCGATGGCGGTGCGGACGGCGGCGGTGCCGACGACGGCGCCTCCGGGGTCGACACCAGTGATGATTCGGCAGGCGACGCGAGCGAGGCTGTCGGCTCCGGCACCGCTGCAGCCACGGCTGCTCCCGCCGACACCGGTACACCCGATGACCTCACCAAGATCGAGGGCGTCGGGCCCAAAATCGCCGGGCTGCTCGCCGATGCCGGGTTCCCGACCTTCTCGGCGGTCGCCGGTGCGTCGTTCGATCAGCTCCGAGCTGCTCTCGATGCAGGCGGCAGCCGCTATCGGATGCACGACCCCACCACCTGGCCCCAGCAGGCGTCCCTCGCTGCCGAGGGCAAGTGGGACGAGCTGGAGACCCTGCAAGACGAGCTGAGCGGCGGCCGCTGAGGGCGGCTGCCAGCGGGACTCGCCGCGGGTCCGTTCCGGTACACCGAGGCGAACAGCCCTCTCCCCCCGTACCCCCCTCTCCCAAGGGGCGAGGGGGGGCGATGGTGCTGGCGGCGAGCGAGGACCTAGCGTTGACTCCATGGTGACGATCGAGCGATCCGACTGGGACGCCCTTCGGGAGCAGTTCTCATCGTTCTTTGCCGGGTGCGGGACTGTGCGATCCGACGCCGACATCATCGAGTTCGATGGGGCGCCTTCGGTGGAGACGAGGCTCACACTGCGCTCCGACGGAACCTCTACCTCGTTCATGCCGCTCCACGGGCTCGAAACCCGGTGGGATCGTGTGCACTTCGATCGGAGGAAGGACGAGGTCACGCTGGACGCCGACGGCGTCAGCTACGTGTACCGGGTCCCACCCGCTCTCCGCTGACCGAGGGCGACGGCTCTCACCAGGTCCGGCACAATCGACCCGTCGAATCTCGGCCAGGCGCGGCGTCTCTATGGGTACAGGCAACCCTTTGGAGGACCGATGAATCGACGCAGAACCATCACAGCGGCCTTGCTGGCCCTTACGTTGGTGGTGACCGGCGCCACCGCGGCGCAGGCCGACACGGACGAGAGCACCGATGCGCCCATCCAGGTTCAGGAACGTGACATGGCACGGGACCAGGCACGAGTCCACGATGCCCCGTCCGACCGTCCCACCGATCGACCGCTCACCCGCCCCAGTGACCGGCCGGCGGACCGCCCGATCGACCGTCCCGTCGACTGCGACGATGACGGTGCACCCGATCGGCCCCGCGACTGCCGTGAGCGCCCCGACGTCACCGACAGGCCGGCATTCCAACGCTGCGTCACGTGGCTTCTCGAGCACACGGACGTGGACTACGGAGACAACGTCAGGCACTGGCTCTGGGCTTGCCACCGGCTGTTCAACCACTTCAACCCGGCTCTGTGACACACCACTAGCCGCCGAGGCCAACCAGTGACGAGCACGCTTGCTGCTCTCGATGAGCTGGTAGACGGAATCCGCAATCGCGACGAGGTCGCTTTCGGAGACGTCTACCGGCTCACCGCGTCCGGGCTGGCTTCTTTCGCCTACGGCATGCTGCGGGATCGACTCGCCGCCGAGGACTCCGTCCAGCAAGCGTTCCTCGAGCTCACCAGGTCGGCTTCGACCTTTCGGGGCGACGGCCGTGCCTTGCGCTCGTGGTTGTATCGCAGCGTTCGATTCACGTGCCTCGACGAGCTGCGCAGGCGATCCCGACACCCGGAGACCCCGCACGAAAGCCTCCCCGAGCAGGCCGTCACCGACGACATCGAGCTGGTCGACCCTCAGCTTCAGGCGGCGCTCATGGCGCTGACCGAACGCCAGAGAGAGCTGGTCGTCCTCCGCTGGGTGGTCGACCTGGCTCCGGAGGACATCGCCGACGTGTTGGGAACCAACCGGGCCGCCGTCTACGCGGCCCTCGCCCGGGCGCAGCGGCGTCTCCGCAAGCTCCTCGGGGCCGTCGAATCCGCACCGCCTCCGGCGTCTGTACCAGTGGAGACCGAAACCCGAGGACGGACGTCATGAAGAGCGACATCCAACAGCGGCTGGGAGCGCTCAGCATCGAGCTCGACGACCAGGTGATGGATCGGCAGCTCGCCGCCATCGAGACCGCTCTGACCGCACCCCCGGCACCCGTAGCGAAGCCACGACGAAGCTGGCGGTACAGGCTGGCACCGATCGCCGCCGGACTCACGCTGTTCGCTGCTCCGGCAGCGGCTGTCGCGGCCGAGTCCACGGTCCCCGGCGACCTGCACTACCCGGTGAAGCAGGTCACCGAACAAGTCCGATCCTGGTTCGACCCGGGGATCGTCGTCGAACATCGGCTCGAAGAGCTCGAGACCGTTCTCGACCGTGACGCCGCCGATGACGTGGTCTCTGATC
>JABDIW010000256.1 GCA_013003515.1 Acidimicrobiia bacterium | reverse complement strand
CGCGTGCCTCCAGGTCTTTTACCGTGGTGAGAACGGTTGCGGCGGTGGCGTCGTCGAGGTCGAGCCCGTGCTCACGGGCCTTGCCGAGGACGGTAGAGCGACCTGCCATCTCCGACACGACCATGCGGGTGGTGTTGCCGACCTCGGCGGGGCTGATGTGTTCATACGCATCTGACCGTCGGGCCAGCGCCGAGGTATGGAGGCCGGCCTTGTGAGCAAACGCCGACGTCCCCACATAGGGGTGATGCGGATCTACCGAGATGTTGACGAGATCGGCGATGAGGTGCGAGATCGTCGTGAGTCGGGTGAGGCGTTCCTTGGGGATCGCCTCCACTCCCTGTTTGAGGACCAGGTCGGGCAGCACCGTGCACAGGTCGGCATTGCCGGTCCGCTCCCCGTAGCCGTTGACGCAGCCCTGTACCTGGATGACTCCGGCCTCAACGGCGGCGAGTGTATTGGCGACCGCGCAGCCCGAATCGTTGTGGGTGTGAATGCCGAGCGTCGCGTCGGGAACAGCCGACCGGGTGGCTGAGACGGCTGCGGCGATCGACCCCGGCAGGCCGCCGCCATTGGTGTCGCAGAGAATGACTCGTTCTGCCCCGGCTTCGGTGGCGGCGCGCACGACTGAGAGGGCGTAGTCGGGATTGTGAGCGAAACCGTCGAAGAAGTGCTCGGCGTCCAGAAACACTCGCTTTCCCTCCGAGCGAAGGAATGTCACGGTGTCGGTGACCATGGCGATGCCCTCCTCCAGAGTCGTGCGGAGAGCCTCGGTCACGTGGTAGTCCCATGACTTGCCGACGATGCAGATGACTTCGGTGTTGGCGTCGAGCAGCGCTTGCAGCTGCGGATCGGAGTCCGCCTCGGTGTCGGCCCTCCGGGTTGAGCCGAACGCGACGAGGGTGGCGGTTTCTAGGTCGAGTTCCTTCTCGGCCCGGGCAAAGAACTCAGTGTCCTTCGGTAGAGCTCCCGGCCAACCTCCTTCGATGTAATGGACGCCGAGCTCGTCGAGCAGGGTGGCGACGCGCAGCTTCTCCTCAACCGTCAGGCTGATGCCCTCCCGTTGAGTCCCGTCGCGCAGGGTGGTGTCATATACCTCGACCATCCCTCCTCCTTTCAACAAGAAACCCTCCGGAAGGTCCGAAGGGCAGGGGCGCATAC
>JABDIW010000224.1 GCA_013003515.1 Acidimicrobiia bacterium | reverse complement strand
GGGTTCGAGTTCACCAGGACCACCCGGTATCCCTCCGCCTTGAGGACCTTGATGGCCTGGGTGCCCGAGTAGTCGAACTCACATGCCTGTCCGATGATGATCGGCCCTGACCCGATGACGAGGATCGACTCGAGATCGTCACGTCGCGGCACTAGGTGACCCGTTCCACGAAGTGATCGAACAGGACAGACGCGTCGTTGGGGCCGGGCGCCGCTTCCGGGTGGTACTGCACCGAGAAGGCGGGCACCTCGAGACATTCGACGCCCTCCAGGGTGCCGTCGTTGAGATTCTGGTGGGTGGGGCGGATCTCTCCGAAGTCGGTTGCGACCGAGTCGGGGAGCAGCTCGGGGCCGGCCAACCCCCCGGCCTGCGGTGGGGTGCGATCAGTCAACGACCAGAGGTCGACTGCGAACCCGTGGTTCTGACTGGTGATCTCCACCTTGCCGTCGGCGAGTCGCCGCACCGGGTGGTTGCCGCCGTGGTGCCCAAAGGGAAGCTTGAAGGTGCGTGCACCCAGCGCGAGCCCGAGGACCTGGTGCCCGAGGCAGATCCCGAACACGGGAACTTCGCCGAGGAGGCCACGAATCATGGCCGTGGGGCCCACCAACGGTTCGGGGTCACCGGGGCCGTTCGACAGGAAGACCCCGCTGGGCTCGAGCGCCAGGATCTCCACCGCGCTCGTCGAGGCGGGCACCACGTGGACCGTGCAGCCGCGTGTCGTGAAGGAGTCGACGATGTCACGTTTGATGCCGAAGTCGACGGCCACGATCCGGGCTCGCTCCTCCCCCACGGGCTCGGCGACCCAGGCACTGGGTGTCGTCACCGTCGACGCCAGGTCCCGTCCCTCCATCGTGGGAGCCTGAGCGGCGATCTCCACCAACTCGGACTCATCGATGTCGGTCCCCATGGCGACCGGCATCGCCCCCCGATCCCGAAGGTGCCTGGTGAGCCGGCGCGTGTCGACGTCGGTGATGGCGGCGATCCCGTGGCCCGTGAGGTAGTCGGCAAACGCTCCCTCGGACCTCCAGGAGGAGGCACGGCGCGCCATTGCCCTGACAACGAATCCAGAGACGTGCGGGCGCGTCGCCTGCTCGTCTGCGTTGTTCACGCCGTAGTTGCCGATGTGGGGAGCGGTCATCACGACCACCTGGCCCGCATACGACGGGTCGGTGACCACTTCCTGATACCCCGACATGGCGGTGTTGAACACTGCCTCGCCGATCGCAACCCCGTCGGCACCGACGTAGTCGCCGCGGAACACCGTTCCGTCGGCTGTGGCGAGCAGCGCCGGTCTCACGCCGTCACCGAGCTTTCCGCCCGATGGGTCACCAAGCCGGAAGACACGGTGAGAAGCACCACTCCGGTGAGCGTGGTCCCCAGGTACGGCGCATTCGACGACTTCGAGAACGAGTGGCCGGGGGTCGTCTCGGCAGCCGGGTCGAAGACCACGATGTTCGCTGGACCACCCTCCACCAGGCTCCCCTGAGCGGAGATCTGGCCGATTCGCGCCGGCGCCGTGCTCAGACGGTCGAAGAACGCCTCCGGCTCCAGCTCAACGTGGGTGTTCACGACAGCCGCCGCCCACTCGAGGCCGGTGACGCCAAACGGCGCTTCTTCCCAGGGCACGTCCTTCTCGTGGGCGGCGTGAGGGGCATGATCGGTGGCGACACAGTCGATCGTCGCCTGGCGCAAGGCCTCACGGACAGCTGCCACATCGTCGGGGTCGCGAAGCGGCGGCATCATCTTGTACACCGGATCCGCCTCCTCCACATAGCTGTGGTCGAAAGCCAGGTGATGTGGCGTCACCTCGGCAGTCACCGGCAAACCCTCGGCTTTGGCGGCTGCGATGAGCTCGACTGCACCTGCCGTGGACACGTGTTGCACGTGATAGCGGCACCCGGTGAGCCTGACGAGGGCCAGGTCGCGCTCGATGATCGTCTCCTCGGCCTGACGGGGCACACCCGCCATCCCGAGTCGGCTCGAGACGGAGCCTTCGTGCATGTGCCCGCCGGCGGCAAGGCCGGGGTCGATGCAGTGCTGAGCGATGACGCCTCCCCGTTCGGCGAGGTATTCCATGGCCCTGCGCAGTAATCCGGCGTCGGCCACGGTGTCGCCGTCATCGGTGTACACACGGACGCCGGCATCCCACAGCTCGTCGAGGTGAGCGAGCCGCTTGCCTTCCCGGCCCTCGCTGATCGCTCCCGACGCGCTCACGGCGACAAGGCCGATCTGACGGCCCCGGTCGATGACGTAGCGGGCCAGGTGCCCGGCATCGGTTGCGGGGTCGGTGTTGGGCATGGCGAGAACGGCGGTGAACCCTCCCGCCGCCGCGGCACGCGAGCCGGACTCGATGTCCTCTTTCCATTCCTGACCGGGTTCCCGCAGATGGGTGTGGACATCCACCAGGCCCGGTCCGATCCATGTGCCCGTGCAATCGATGGTCTCCCCCACCTCGGGCAGGCCGACGCCGACACCAGTGATGGTCCCGCCGGCAATGGTCACATCGGTTCCCTCGCGCACACCGTCGCTGGTGACAACGGTCGCATTGCGCAGTGTCAGGTCACTCACGTTCGCCTCCCAGCAGTTGGAACAGGACGGCCATGCGAACCGCCACCCCGTTGGTCACCTGGTCCAGAACCAGACAACGCGGGTGGTCGGCGACAGCATCATCGATCTCGATGCCGCGGATCATCGGACCCGGATGCAGCACCACCGTGTCCGGCTTCAG
>JABDIW010000220.1 GCA_013003515.1 Acidimicrobiia bacterium | reverse complement strand
CGCTCGGTGCTGGAGAAGGGCCTCCTCAAGATCATGTCGAAGATGGGGATCTGCACCATCTCGGCGTATCGGGGGAGCGAGTTGTTCGAGGCCATCGGTCTCGACGAGGGCGTATGTGACCTGGCCTTCCGCAACGTTCGGCGCCGGGTGGGCGGTATCGATCTCGCCAGGATCGCCCGGTCGACGCTGGCACTGCACGCCGAGATGTCGGGCGGTGAGGAGGCCCCCGGCGGGTACTACAAGCACCGGCGCGGCGGCATGCATCACGTCAATGCCCCCAAGGCCGTGCTCTCCGTCCAGAAGGCGGTGCGGAGCGGCGAAGCCGATCAATGGCAGGCATATCTCGATGAGGTCCAGAACCAGCGACCGGCGTTGCTGCTGAGAGACCTCGTCGACTTCGCCGAGGTCGATCCCATCCCGCTCGACCTGGTCGAGCCTGCCGAGGCGATCATGCGCCGCTTCTCGACTGCTGCCATGTCGCTCGGGGCGCTTTCGAAGGAGGCTCACGAGACGCTGGCCGAAGCGATGAACTTCATCGGGGGGCTCTCCAACAGCGGTGAGGGTGGCGAGGACCCCGACCGGTTCGACACCCCCCGCAACTCAGCCATCAAGCAGATCGCATCGGGCCGATTCGGTGTGACTCCGGCGTATCTGGCGTCCGCCGAGGAATACCAGATCAAGATGGCCCAGGGCTCCAAGCCAGGTGAGGGCGGTCAGCTTCCCGGTCACAAGGTGACCGAAGAGATCGCCCGACTACGTCACACCGAGCCCGGGGTGACGTTGATCAGCCCTCCGCCGCATCACGACATCTACTCCATCGAGGACCTGGCTCAGCTCATCTTCGACCTCAAGACCTTCAAGCCGTTGGCGAGAGTCTCGGTGAAGCTCGTGTCCGGCCCTGGTGTCGGGACGATCGCCGTCGGCGTCGCCAAGGCCAACGCCGATGTCGTGCTGATCTCCGGCAACAGTGGCGGCACCGGGGCATCCCCGATGGTGTCCATCAAGCACGCCGGGTCGCCGTGGGAGCTGGGCCTTGCCGAAGCGCACCAGGTGCTCGTTGCCAACGGGCTTCGCTCCACCATCTACGTCGAGACCGATGGCGGCATCCGCACCGGGCGCGACGTCGTGGTGGCTGCCTTGCTCGGAGCCGACCGATACGGGTTCGGGACGCTGCCGCTGCTGGCGCTCGGCTGCAAGATGGTGCGGCAGTGTCACGAGAACACGTGCCCGGTCGGGATTGCGACCCAGGCCGAAGACCTGCGAGCCAAATACACCGGTGCCGCCGATCAGGTGGTGGCGTTGTTCCGTCATCTCGCCGAGGAGGTGCGCGTCTACCTTGCCGCCCTCGGTGCTCGCTCCATCGACGAGATCCTTGGCCGTGCCGATCTCCTGGTCGCTCGCGACGACACCCGGGGCCTCGGCTTCGACACGCTCCTCACGAGAGCGGACTTTCGCCCAGAACGCGGGTATCGGACCGTGGCTCGCTCTGCGGTGGGCGAGGCACTGGCGCTCGATGCGAGACGCTCGGTGCGTGATGGTGCCGTCATCGAGCTGTCGTATCCCGTCCAGAACACCGACCGTGCGGTCGGAACCCGCCTCTCAGGGCAGATCGCCGAACACCATGGCGATGTCGGCCTTCCACCGGACACCATCAAGGTGTGGCTGTCTGGCACTGCCGGCCAGAGCCTCGGTGCCTTTCTGGCTCCGGGGATCTCGTTGCGGCTCACCGGCACGGCCAACGACTACGTCGGCAAGGGCATGGGCGGCGGCATGATCGCCATTCGCCCGGCGGTGTCTGGTGGCGGGACTCCTCACGGCGCCGGAAATGCCTGTCTCTACGGCGCGACGTCTGGGGCCCTGTACGTGGCGGGCTCGGTGGGGCAGCGGTTTGCCGTCCGCAACTCCGGGGCCACAGCCGTGGTCGAGGGAGCCGCCGATCACTGCGCCGAGTACATGACCGGAGGCCGGGTCGTCGTTCTGGGCGCCCTCGGACGCAATGTCGCAGCCGGGATGAACGGCGGCACTCTGTTCGTGTGGGATCCGAACGCCACCGGTCCTCTCCACTTCGCCGAATCGGCGCCTCCCGCTTCGCGCCCCACCGCGGCCGACATGGAGGAGCTGCGCGACATCCTGATCGCCCACGTCGCCGAGACCGGCTCATCCCGTGCTTCCGAGATCCTCGACACCCTCGATGACCGTGTATCGGAGTTCTGGGTGCTTCGTCCCACCGGAACCTGAGGAACGACCGCTCGGTGTCTGTCGTTAGTTCGATGAGAGCGCGCGTCCGCGGGGTCGGCAGGTCTTCCCCACCCCGATTTCCGACCCCGGGGGCGCCGCTCGATCCGAGCCGACCTTTGGTCTAGGCGCAACGCCTGTGGCACACTTGCTCCTCACCTCACCACCGCGAAGGGACGACATGGCAACTGTCGACATCGATCTCGGCAACTACCAGCTCGGCTGGCACGACGACGAGGACTATGTCTTCAAGCCCAAGAAGGGGCTGAACGAGGACATCATCCGCGAGATGTCCGCGCTCAAGAACGAGCCGCAGTGGATGCTCGACTTCCGTCTCAAGTCGTACAAGCGGTTCCTCCGCAAGCCGGTACCCCAGTGGGGTGGTGGAGGTTCTCTCAACGACATCGACTTCGACGACATCTACTACTACATCAAGCCCACCGAGGAGCAGGCGAAGGACTGGGACATGGTTCCCGAGTCCATCAAGGAGACCTACGAGAAGCTGGGGATTCCCGAGGCCGAGCGCAAGTACCTGGCCGGAGTCACCGCCCAGTACGAGTCAGAGGTCGTCTATCACCGCAACCGCGAAGATCTGGAGGAGCTGGGGGTCCTGTTCTGCGACATGGACACCGCAGTCCGCGAGTACCCCGAGATCGTCCAGGAGTACTTCGGGACCATCATCCCGCCCAACGACAACAAGTTCGCCGCGCTGAATTCGGCGGTGTGGTCGGGTGGGTCGTTCATCTACGTGCCGCCCGGCGTACACCTCGACCAACCGCTTCAGGCCTACTTCCGCATCAACGCCGAGAACATGGGGCAGTTCGAGCGGACGCTGATCATCGTCGACGAGGGTGCCTACGTGCACTACGTCGAAGGGTGCTCCGCCCCGATCTGGACCAGCGACTCGCTTCACTCCGCAGTCGTCGAGATCGTGGTGAAGGAAGGTGGCCGGTGCCGCTACACCACGATCCAGAACTGGTCGAACAACGTCTACAACCTGGTGACCAAGCGGGCTGCCGCCTACCGCAACGCCACCATGGAGTGGATCGACGGCAACCTCGGCTCCAAGCTCACGATGAAGTACCCGGCCGTCTGGCTCATGGAGCCGGGTGCCCACGGCGAGGTCCTCTCCATCGCGTTCGCCGGTGAGGGACAGCACCAGGATGCCGGCGCCAAGATCGTCCATGCCGCTCCCGGCACGACGTCGCTGATCACCTCGAAGTCGATCTCGAAAGACGGCGGCCGCGGCGGCTATCGCGGTCTGATCCGCGTCGAGCCCGGCGCCGAAGACGCCCGCTCGTTCGTCCGCTGCGATGCGCTGATCCTCGATGAGGACAGCCGGTCTGACACCTACCCGTACATGGAGATCGAGGAGGCCGACTCCCAGATCGGCCACGAGGCCACCGTGTCGAAGGTGGGCGAGGAACAGCTCTTCTATCTGATGAGCCGGGGCCTGTCGGAGGAAGAGGCGACGGCCATGATCGTCGCCGGGTTCATCGAGCCGATCGTCAAGGAGCTGCCGATGGAGTACGCCGTCGAGCTCAACCGCCTCATCGAGCTGCAGATGGAGGGCTCGGTCGGCTGAGACGACCTAGGGTCTCCGCATGCAGATCGGACGCACCCAGCTCCGCGCCGGCTCGCTGGTAGGCGAGTCGATCAACGGCTGGTTCACCAACTTCGGCAGCATCATCGCGGTGACCGCGGTCATCACGATCCCCACGTTCCTCGTCACGTTCCTCGTCACCTCGGCGGTGCCCGAGGTCGAAACCACCGTTGACGGGACGGAGGAGATCGGCCGAGCGCTCGGCATCGCCCTTCTGGTCAGTTTCCTGGCGATCCTCTTCACGGCGATCCAGTCCGCTGCGCTCACAACGGCGTTCATCAGGGCCTATCGCGGTGAGTCGATCAGCGTCCCCAGCGTGTACGCCGAGGTGTTCGAGAGGCTGGGGCCCGTTCTCGCCTTCGCCTTCCTCTCGACGCTGGTGATCCTCGGTGGGTTCGTGGCGTTCATCCTTCCCGGTTTGATCTTCACCGTGCTGTTCACCGCGTTCGGATGGCCTGCGTTGATGTACGAGCGAGTCAGCGGTGGCGACGCCGTCGGCATCAGCTTCCGCATGATCGCCGGGAACTGGGGACTCACGTTCGGCGTGGTCATCCTGGGGCTCGTCATCGTCTTCTTCGCATCGCTCGCCATCGGCGGGCTGTTGGCTCCGGGAGCCTTCACTGCACCGGATGCCGAGGCATACAGCGTGGCGCAGAGCATCGTTCAGGCGCTCGCCTCCGTGTTGATCGCCCCACTCATCCCGGCTCTGGCGACCGCCGTCTACTTCGAAGCCAAGGGACGCCGCGACGGGTTTCCCTCCATCGACGAGGCCCCCGAGGGGCCGCTGACCGAGTCCGACTCGATCATTCGCTGAGGCGTCGTGCGGATCCGCGTCGCCGAATGCACCGTCACCTACGAAGGCAGGTTGAACGCCTACCTCCCTGAGGCAACCCGACTGGTCATGGTCAAGGCCGACGGCTGTGTGGCGGTCCATGCCGATGGCGGCGCCTACAAGCCACTGAACTGGATGAACGCCCCCAATCAGCTGACCGAGGACGGTGATCGCTGGATCGTCGCCAACTCGAAGGGGGAGCGGCTGATCATCGAGTTCGGCGAGATCCACTTCGAGACGGCGATCGAGCTCGGTGACGATCCCGGCCTCCGCAAGGACGCCGTCGAGGCCGAGTTGCAGCGTCTCCTCGCCGAACGAGTCGAAGTGCTCGGCGACGGCCTCGAGCTGATCCGCCGTGAGTACCCCACGCCGGTGGGACCTGTCGACCTGCTGTGTCGTGACGCCACCGGCGGGACCGTGGCGGTGGAAATCAAGCGTCGCGGAGAGATCGACGGGGTCGAACAGCTCACCAGGTACCTCGAGTTTCTCAACCGGGACTCCCGTCTCGCTCCCGTACGCGGCATGTTCGTGGCCCAGGAGGTCAAGCCCCAGGCACGGACGCTGGCCGGCGATCGGGGCATCGAGTGGCGCGAGGTCGACTACGACGAGCTCAAGGGCCTCGACTCGGCAATCCTCAAGCTGTTCTGAGCCTCAGCTGCGGCGACCGCTGAGCAGGTTGATCAGCGCCACGAAGAGCGCTGCTCCCGCAACGGTGAAGAACACCGGGATCTCGGTGCCGCTGAGTGTGAAGGTGAACGGATCGTCGATGCCCGACAGCGACGCAAGCCAGCGACCGATCAAGGCTCCGATGAACCCGACCGCGATGGAAATGAGGCATCCCTGCTCTTGCTTGCCGGCGATGGCGGCGCCGATCGACCCGAGGACGCTGGCGACGATGAGCAGGAAGAGGAACCCGAACACGACGGGTCAGATCAGCGATTCGAGGTCGTAGGCGGCTGCCGGATGCCGTAGCTTGCCGAGGGCGCGGCTTTCTATCTGGCGTACCCGTTCTCGTGTGATCCCGAGTTCACCGCCGACCTGCGACAGCGTCTGGGGCTCCGTGTTGTCGAGCCCGTAGCGGAGCTTGAGGACCAGCTGCTCCCGTTCGTCGAGGAGGGCGAGCGCCAGGTCGAGCTGCTGGCGGGCAGCGCCGGCTGCGGCGGACACGAACGGGTCTTCGACTGTGCTGTCCTCGATGAAGTCGCCGAGCTCCGCATCGCCATCCTCACCGACGCGACGGTCGAGCGACACCGTGTCTCCGGGAGCCGAGAGGGCGACAACGACCTTGTCGACGTCGAGGCCGCTGATCTCGGCGATCTCGACGACGGTCGGGGGCCGGTGCAGAGTCTCGGTGAGTGTCAATTCCGCTTCCTGGACGGCTCGAACCACGTCGACCATGTGGACCGGGAGCCGAATGGTGCGGCCATGGTTGCCGAGCCCGCGAGTGATGGCCTGCCGGATCCACCATGTGGCATACGTGGAGAACTTGAAGCCCTTGCGCCAGTCGAACTTCTCGACGGCACGGATCAGGCCGAGATTGCCTTCCTGGATCAGGTCGAGCAGATCGAGGCCGCGACCAGCGTATCGCTTGGCGATCGAAATGACCAGCCGCAGGTTGCAGCGAATGAACTGCGCCTTGGCATCCTCGGCAGCCGAGATGTCGCGGCGGAGACGAACCTTTTCGGTTCGGGTCAGCTGGGCGTCTGGCGCAGCGAGCAGAAGCTCGGCCTCTCTTCCCGATTCCATCAATCGAGCGAGGCGGACCTCGTCCTCGGCCGTCAGCAACGTGTGGCTGGCGACCTCTTCGAGGTACAACCCGACGCCGTCTGATACGGGCGCCTCTTTGGCTCTTCGTGCCATGGAGCTCCAGTCCGGTAAGACCCCCCTCACGGAGGAGCTCAACCGAGCGTACTGCGCTGCGCCGCTTGGCTGCAACGGACCACTACTCTGCTCGCAGGCGAAGACCGCTCTCGGTGTTCGCGTACAACCATGAAGATGAGACGTGCGGCCCTGGGTTTCTTCATCCTCGCCCTTGCCGGCGCTGCGTGCGGTGCACCGGTGTCGATGGGCGACGCGGCGCGAGCGCCCGAACCGCCCCCTCCGGTCATCGGGTTCGTCACCCTGGCCTCCGACGACGGGTCGGCCATCAGGGCGGACATCACGTTCGAGTCGGTGACCTTCCCCACCGACGCCAGCGGCGCCGCCGAAGCGATCTGGCCCGAAGAGCCCGCTGAGGTGAAGATCAGCGCCACCGGGTTCCTCGACTACTCGACTACGATCGCACAGCTCCCCGAGACCGGTGTGTTCGAGGCTGTGCTCACGCCGCGTCGTCTCAGCGGCACCGTGGTCGGGCCCGGGGGTGTCCCATTGCCCCGCACCACCGTGATCCAGGGCGGTGCGGAAGTCGTCACCGATGACAGCGGCGAATTCCTTCTCACACGGGTCGAACCGGGTGTGATCGAGGCGAGTCGCCCCGCCTGGGAGCCGACCAGCCTGGCCTGGGATGGCACAAGCGCTGTTGTCACGGTCGAGATGGAGCCCAGGCTGATCCGGGCGCTTCGCGTCCAGGGTGCCAAGGCGGGCAACCCAAGTCAGTGGCGGGACCTCCTCGACCTCGCGGAGCAGTCAGGTGTGAATGCGTTCGTGCTCGACACCAAGAACGAGGGCGGCACGGTGTTCCACGACACCGAGGTTCGTCTCGCCCACGAGATCTCGGCCGTTCAGGCGTTCTACGACCTCGACCAGGTGATCGCGGACATGGATGCTGCCGGCCTCTACAAGATCACCCGCATCGTCACGTTCCAGGACGATCCGCTGGCCAGAGCGCGGCCCGAGATCGCTGCGATGGACTCCGAGACAGGCGAGCAGTGGCGCAACTACAAGGGACTGCGCTGGCTGGACCCGACCGACCGCGAGTCCTGGGAGTACTCGTTGGCCCTCGCCGAGGAAGCCTGCCGGCGGGGGTTCGACGAGATCCAGTTCGACTACATCCGGTTCCCGTCAGATGGGCCGATCAGGACGCTCGTGTTCGACGAGCCCTACACCCAGGAGGTTCGCGAGGCGACCATCGCGGCGTTCATGGAGGCCGCGTACGATTTGCTCAACCCGATGGGGTGTGCGGTTGCCGCCGACATCTTCGCCATCACGTTGGAGAGCTCCACCGACGAAGGCATCGGTCAGCGTCCCCAACAGATGAGCTACTACGCCGACGTCCTGTCTCCCATGATCTACACCTACACGTACGGCCCCGGGTGGAAGGGCTTCGACAACCCGAACGAGCACCCCGTCGAGATCGTCTCGACCGCTCTGGACAACGGTGCGCCAAAGCTCGAAGGTCACAGCATCTACCGACCCTGGATCCAGACCTGGCTGCTCGAAGCCGAGGAGATCGTCGCCGTCCAGCAAGTGGCCGAGGAGCGCGATCTGGGCTGGATGATCTGGAGTGCCAACACGCTCTATTCGATGAACTTCCTGCCCGATCCGGAATGAGCCTGGAGTCGCTGGCGCAGGAGATCTCCTCCTGCAGGAAGTGCCCTCGCCTGGTTGCGTGGCGTGAAGAGGTCGGGGTCGTCAAACGAGCATCGTTTCGCGACGAGGAGTATTGGGCCCTTCCCGTTCCTGGCTTTGGCGATCCCGAGGCGACAGTGCTGGTGGTCGGCCTGGCGCCTGCGGCTCACGGCGCCAACAGAACGGGCCGCATGTTCACCGGCGACCGCTCGGGTGACTGGCTCTACCGGGCCATGTATCGCTCCGGGTTTGCGTCCCAACCGACGTCAGTGCGTCGTGGCGATGGTCTGGAACTGACCGGTGCCTATGTGACTGCCGCGGTGCGGTGTGCACCGCCGGGCAACAAACCGTCGGCTGACGAGAAGTCGACGTGCTCGGCATGGCTCGACGCCGAGCTCGGCTTGCTCGATGACGTCCGGGTGATCGTCGCCCTTGGGTCGATCGGATACACGGCAACCATGCAGGCACTCACCCGGATGGGTGTGGAGGTCCCGCGGCCCCGTCCCCGTTTCGGGCATGGATCCGAGGTCGACCTGGGTGGGCTCACGGTGCTGGGGTCGTATCACCCCAGCCAGCAGAACACGTTCACGGGGAGACTCACGGAGCCCATGCTCGACGCCGTGTTCGCCCGGGCCAGGGAGCTGGCCTAGGCCAATTCGTCGGCCAGGCTCTCCACCCTCAGCCAGCGTTTCATGGCGCCTTCGAGGTAGTCGTGGGGGTTGATGGCCCGTCCGTCGCGGTGCAGTTCGAAGTGGGTGTGCGGCGTCGTCCACTCGGCGTTGCCCGAGTCGCCGACGTAGCCGATGACCTGGCCGGCTTCGACGAAGTCGCCTTCCTGGAGGTCGGTGGCATATGCAGCGTCGGACCCACCCCTGCCGTCATCGCTACCTGGAGTGTCGTTGTCGAGGTGCATGTACCAGGTGTCATATCCGTCGGCGTGGCGAAGCTTCACGTAGAAACCGGATCGGGGCCCGTTCCCCAGCTTCTCCACGAACCCATCGGCGGCGGCCAGCACGGGCGTTCCCTTCGGTGAGAACACGTCGTTCCCCTTGTGGGCACGGCCCCCCGACCGCCCCGCGCCCCAGTCGTTGGAAAACTCGGTGGTGATGTCATCGTGGATGAACGAGAGGAATTGGAAGTCCTCGTCGCCGGCTCCTGCAGGCACGGCAAGGCCAAGCACGGAGACGACAAGGAGCGCGAGAGTGGAGATACGTCGAGTCATGGGATTGCGCCAGGAGCAGCCGGCGCAGCGGCACAATAGCCATCACTCAGAATCACGCAAAGTCACGAAGGACCACGAGGCGTGTCCGTGTGGCGGGTGGTGATCTCGCCCACTCGATACGCGGTGGCCGGTAGCGGCCTGTATCGGGGTAGGCTCGCCGCCGCATGTCCCTCACCGAGAGCTCAGCCCTTCGCGACGC
>JABDIW010000177.1 GCA_013003515.1 Acidimicrobiia bacterium | reverse complement strand
AGCGTGCTCTTGCCGGTCCAGGCCCCGATAGCCATCGCCACGAATCCGGTGAAGACGGCAATGGCGAACATGTGCACCATCAGCGCACCCACCTGAATGCCGGTGATGTCCACCGAAAGCATCTCGGGGACGAGGATGCCGGCCAGCCACAGGACCGCTCCGCCCAGCGCCGAGAGCAGCATGATGTTGATCGCCTTCGAGATGAGCACGTGGGTGCGGCTCTTGGGGTTGCCCAGCAGCAGACCCATGGTTCCCTTGCGCTCCTCGCCGGCGATGGACGCCGCCCCGATTGCGATCGACATGCCGCCGAGCGTCAGCGCCCCGTAGGAGCTGTAGATGGCGCCGTAGGCGAGAGCGCCGACGTCGGCGTCCTTGGGGATGTTCATCAACGAGCGCATCGCCTCGGGAAGGTCGGTGTACACCGACAGGTCGATGTCTCGATACACCGCCATGCCGAAGAAGAACATGAGCGCGACCACTGCGGCGGCGACGACCTCTCCCTTCCAGCGGTCGAGGAATGACTTGGTGACGATGGTGGCGAGCATCAGGCGTCCACCCCCTGGTAATAGGTGAGGAAGATCTCTTCGAGGTCTGCCTCGTGGGTGGTGATGTCGACGAGCCGGTAGTCGGCGACGGCGCGCAGCAGTGTCTCCATCTGCCCGTCGTAGGACAAGGTCACGTGGTGGTTCTCCACGACGACGTCGCGAGCGCCGGTCACGTCGGCGAACACCGAGCCGTCGACCTCCTCGTCGAAGAACAGGTTCACCGTTCTCACGGCTTTGGAGCGCATCTGGGCAACTCCTTCGACGGCTATCAGGCGTCCGTTGCGGATGATGCCCACCCGGTCGGCCACCCGCTGCACCTCGGACAATGTGTGGCTGGAGAGGAACACGGTACGCCCCTCGGCGGCCACCTCTCGCATCATCTTCTGGAACTCCCGCTGGACCAGCGGGTCGAGGCCTGAGCTGGGCTCGTCCATGACCAGCACATCGGGCTTGTTCATGAAGGCCTGGATCAGCCCCACCTTCTGGCGGTTGCCAGAGGACAGGTCGCCGACCTTCTTCGAGAGATCGGCGTCGAGCCGCTCGGCGAGCGTTTCGACGTAGCCCCAGTCGACACCGCCCCGCAGGCTGGCGAAGTAGGTGAGCGTGTCCATCCCGGTGAGGTTCGGGTACATGGCAAGGTCACCGGGGACGTATCCGATGTGGTCGCGGATCTCCACCGACTGGAGATGGGTGTCCATGCCGAGGATGGAGGCGCGGCCGGCGGTGGGTCGGATCTCGTCGAGGATCGTGCGGATCATCGTGGTCTTGCCGGCGCCATTGGGCCCGAGGAAACCGAAGACCTCGCCGGGCTTGATCGAGAGGTCGAGATCGACGAGCGCCTTGACGTCGCCGTAGTGCTTGGTGAGCCCCTCGGTGTGGATGGCGGTCTGGTCGGTCATGCGGTCATCTTCTCCGTTTCGGGCGAGACGCCGTCGAGCGCCTCGGTCATCGTGTTTGCTGCGTGTTCTGTGAGGAGGCCCTGCGCGTAGAGCTCGAGAACCGGCCTGGCGTAGGCGCTCATGGCTTCGGGATTGCCGGAGAGATCTGCGGTGATGTCGACTCCGAGGGCGCGCTCGACGTGCTC
>JABDIW010000122.1 GCA_013003515.1 Acidimicrobiia bacterium | reverse complement strand
ATCAAGTACCTGGTGTTCGCCGTGCTCTGCCTTGGCCTCCTGGTGGTGGTGATTCGCAGCGATGCCCTCGACGGGGTGCGGGGTGAGCTCCAAGACTTCGTTGCGTGGGTCGCCAACGAGGAGGGGCTCGTCGGTGGCTCCATCGCCTTGTTCGTCCTCGCCGTGGTTGCGAACTCGACCCTGCTGATCCAGGTCCCGTACACGCTTCCGCTGGCGGCGATCGTGGTCGCCAGTGACAGCGTCACCAAGGTGGTGGTGCTGAGCGTGGCCTCGGCCGTCGGGGCCGGGATCGGTGAGGTGAACTCGTACCTCATCGCCCGGGGCCTGTCGATGCCGGTCGAGCTGGCGGAAACCAGTCGGATATTGCGCTGGATTCGTCGAACCGGCGAGGAACAGCCCCGGCGGATTCCGTTCTTGGTGCTCCTCACGTCGGGCACGTCCCTTCCCGACGATGTCGTGATCTGGCCGATGGCGCTCGCCCGTTACCCGATCCGCAAGATGCTCACGCCGATCTTCGCGGGCAAGCTCGTGTATTGCGTCGCCATCGGCCTCATCACCTACTACGGCACCCGGGCGGTCGATGTGGAGGATGCGACGGTGAGTCTCGACTTCACGATCGTGTTGCTCGTGGGGTTCTTGCTGTATGCCTTCTACCTGTTCGAGAAGTCGAAGGAGAGGAAACAGCGCGCGCCGACCGACGAGGGTGGATGACTCGCCGACGTCAGCTCGCCTTCGGGAAGTTGTCCTCGATCCAGGCGACGAAGTCGCGGTCGGCCCGGTCATGTCGACGTCCGACGACCTCCCCATTGCGCCACAGAACGTCGCCGACCTCGAAGTGGTTCGCGATGTCGATGATCTCGTCGACGTACACGCTCACCAACTCGTCGGTCGGGTCGGGGGTGGTGAGCCAGCCGCCGTCGAACAGCGACAGCGCCAGGTCGGCGGCGAGGTCGGCCACGGCCATTCCGGGCCGGTCGACCACCTGCACGGTCGTAGTGGCCCGGTGGCTGTCGACGCCGGCCCAGCCCCGTTCGCAACCACAGTCGGGCCGGTCGCAGTCGGTGCCCTGTATGTAGGTGAGCTCGCCGTCCGTGCACCAGTGGTAGTCGTCGTCACGGTCGCCTTGGGTTTCGCTCGTCGCCTCGAGAATCCGCATGTTTCGCTCCTTTCGCCTGTGATCAGATCCTCCCAGTCGGGTGTGACAAGGGATACTGGCGGGGTGGTAGGTGTAGGAGAGCTGAGGGAGGGTGAGTGAGCAACAAAGAAAAGGGCCATGACGTGGCGGCGCTACGCCGCTCGGAGGTCCGGCTGGCGGCCGACGGGTTCGTTTTGCTGGCAGAGGGGTGTGCCGGCGAGTTGGTCGCTCGGTTGCTCGACGTGTCGCAGCGCAGTGCCCGGGAGGCGAGGGATGCGCTCGGGTCGAAGGAGGTCGGGATCGGCAGCGCGGCCGGGTATTCCGAGATCGTGCAGCGATCGCCCGGACGGTGGGATGTGCCCATCGATCCCCAGGAGTTCGGGCTCGATGAGACGGGGATGCCGTGGTGGCCGCTGGTCGAGTCGGTGCTGGGCGACGACGCTGAACTCTGGGTCAGCGGAGTTATCTCATCCGAGCCCGGGAGCCCCGACCAGTTCTGGCACTCGGACTCTCCACACGAAACCTCCGAGCACCGGCCCGCGAACGCCTTGAACGTGCTGGTGGCGCTGCATGATGTGCCGATGGCGATGGGACCCACCGAGTTCGCCCGGGGATCCCACCGCCTGACGAACCACGTGAACAACCCGTCCCTTGTTGTCGAGCAACTGATCTACCAACACGCCGGAACGTCGCCGCAGACTCTTGTGGCGGATACGGCACACCCGGTGCCCGAGCCGTGGGCCAGCCCGTTGACCGCCGGAGCGTGCCTGGTATTCGACGATCGGGTTCTCCACCGGGGAATGGCGAACGGGTCGGACGAGACTCGACACGTGGCCTATTTCACGTACCGCCGTAGTGGGTATTCCACGGACACCTATTTCGAGACGGAGAGATCGGTACACGACACGTAGCCGGCCGTCGGGCTCAGGCGGGTTTCACATCGGCTGATGTCAGGGCGCGCTCGAGTAGCTCGGTCAGTCCGGTGTTGTTCGCTGAGGTGTGCAGGTACGCATGATCGAGTTCGGGCGCCAGCTGGAGGAGGCCGATCACATCTCGCCATTGCCGATCGGCAACCTGCCCGCCCCGGCGATACCAGTCGAGCTTTCGGAGGATCTGATCCTCGGGGGCGGTGACCCACAGCTGGACAGATCGATCTTGTACACGCTCTGCTCGTGGAGCACGTTGAATGATCCGGCGGAGTTCAGCGCCTCGAGGGCTGCGGTCCGCGGCACGTAGTACGGGCCGGATTCGAGGGCGTCGAGGAGCCGGGCCCCGTCGGTCGCCGCGATGTGGATGGCAAGATCGATGTCGACGGTGCTTCGGGGTTCGCCGAGCAGTGAGCTGGCCAGCGACCCGCCGAGGACGTAGCTGCCGCCGCACGTCTCGACGAGGCGCGCCACGTCGGCGGCGAGTTCGAGCGGGTTGGTCACGGGGCCAGCATGCGCCCGAGAGCCGTTTGGGCGAAGGCAGACCCGTAACGGCGCGCCGCAAGGAGCTGTGCTCGCTCAGTTGCGGTGGCATCGGGGTGCTGGCGGTCGATTCCGGCGAGCGCGACCGCGGTGGTGGCGTCACAGAGCTGCTCGATCAGCTCGACGCGTTCGGCCATTGACGCGCCCCGGAGGCGTTCCCGCTGCCGGGCCGCGATGTCGGAACTCGTGTCGCTGATCCCAAGGTCGGCCATGCCGTCAGGCTAACGCGCCCATCTGACCCGGCTTCCGTGGCCGGCGACGTCCTCGTGGCCCCAATGCGACTGAATGCCAGCTCGAAGCAAGCTCAGGAAGTGGCCAAGTTCCCTAGTCAAGCTCCGGACAGGCGCTGAAATTGGTTGGGTGGCCGGGACGCCTCCCGCCGTGCGCAAGACACGCGGCAAAAGTGAAACGAGGATTCGAATGGGTAAGGACAGAAGGGTTGCCATCGTCGACGGGTTGAGGACGCCGTTCGTGAAGTCGGGCACCGTCTTCAAAGACCTCTCGACGCTCGACCTCAGCGCCACGGTGGTCAACGAACTGCTCCAGCGGGCAGGGGTCGAGGGAGGTCAGGTCGACCAGGTCGTGTACGGCTCCGTCATCCCCGACCTCAGTGGCCCCAATCTCGCTCGCGAGATCGTGGTGCGGGCGGACATGCCCCAGAACGTCGACGCCTATTCGGTGACGCGGGCCTGCGCGACCAGCACCCAGGCCCTGGTCAACGGCACGCAAGCTATCCTGACCGGCGACGCAGACGTGATCATCGCCGGTGGCGCCGATTCGCTGTCGAAGCCGCCCATCCTCTACAGCGACACGTTCGTCGACGCCCTGATGGAGGCCAACTCGGCCAAGGACCCGATGTCGAAGGTGAAGGCCTTCGGCTCGGTGCGGCCCAAGGATCTGGCCCCCCAGCCCCCGGCCCTGGCCGAGAGGAGCACCGGGCTCACCATGGGCGAGTCGGCCGAGAAGATGGCCCGGGAGAACGGGATCACCCGCGAGGACCAGGACCGCTACGCCTGGGAGTCGCACATGAAGGCGGTCGAGGCGTGGGAGAAGGGTGTCTACGACACCGAGGTGATGCCCATCCCGGTGAAGAACTACCGCGACATCGTGTCGCAGGACGGCATTCCACGCGCCGAGACCACAATCGAGAAGCTCACCACCCTGCGACCGGTGTTCGACCGCAAGTACGGAACGGTCACCGCGGGCAACAGCTCGCCACTGACAGACGGCGCGTCTGCGGTGCTGCTGATGGAGGAGGCGACGGCGGAACGCCTCGGCTTCATCCCGAGAGCGTTCGTCCGGTCGTGGGCGTTCGCTGCCCTCGATCCGGGCTGGCAGTTGTTGATGGGGCCGTCGTTCGCCAGCCCGATCGCACTCGACCGGGCCGGCATGACCCTCGACGACATCGACATCATCGACATGCACGAGGCGTTTTCGGCCCAGATGCTGTCGAACATGGCGGCCTTCGCGTCGAAGGAGTGGGCCGCGAAGCACCTCGGCCGAGACCGTGCCATCGGCGAGATACCCGCCGAGAAGCTCAACCCCTATGGCGGGTCGATCTCGCTCGGTCACCCGTTCGGCGCCACCGGTACCCGGCAGGCGCTCACCATGGCCAACGAGCTGGTTCGGCGTGACAGCGGGACCGCCCTCATCACCCAGTGTGCGGCCGGTGGCCTCGGCGCCGCCGTCGTTCTCGAACGCTAGGAGCCCTTTCATGACCACTACCGCACCCGACCTCGAGCTGACCCACTTCGAGTACAGCGTCGACGACGACGGCGTCGCGCTGGTCCTCATCGATCGCGACGGCGAGGCGATGAACACGATGTCGCCCGACCTCATGATGGATGCAGATTCCGTCATCGAGCGCATCGAGAACGATCCCGATGTCGTTGCCGTCGTATTGGGCAGCGCCAAGCCCGACAACTTTCTCGCCGGGGCCGACATCCGCTGGTTCCAGAGCCTGACGGATGCCGAGACGGCGGCCGAGATGCTCACCCAGGGTCAGGAGGTGATCAACCGGCTCGAGAACTTGCACAAGGAGCGGGGCAAGCCGGTGGTGGCTGCCATCCACGGGCCCTGCCTCGGTGGCGGCATGGAGCTCGCGCTCGCTTGCTCGATGCGCATCGCCTCCGACGACGAGGGGAAGACCCAGCTCGGACAGCCCGAGGTTCAGCTGGGCCTGCTGCCGGGAGCGGGCGGCACGCAACGGCTACCTCGCCTCGTCGGCGTCGCCACTGCGCTCGACCTGGTGTTGACCGGGCGTCCTGTTCGTCCTCGCAAAGCGCGCAAGATGGGATTGGTAGACGAGGTGTGCCCGGTCGAGGTGTTGCTCGACGTCGCCCGCCGCCGCGCCCTCGACGCCGTCGGCACGCTCGGGAGTGAACCGGGCGACGGCGCGGTTGCCGGCCTGAAGGGGCTCTTGTCGCCCGAGCGCATCCAGCAGCTCGCGCTCGAGGAGAACCCGCTGGGGCGCAAGGTGCTGTTCCAGAAGGCGGAACAGCAGATGCTGGAGACGACGAAGGGCAACTACCCGGCACCCAAGGAGATCCTGCAAGCGGTGAAGGTGGGTATGGAGCAGGGTCTGGAGGCCGGCCTGGCCTTCGAGGCCGAGGCCTTCGGTCGCCTCGTCGTGACACCGGAGAGCAAGGCGTTGCGGTCGGTGTTCTTCGCATCGCAGGACCTCAAGAAGGAGACCTGGGTGCCCGACGGGGTCGAACCCGTGACCGTCAGGAAGGTCGGTGTCATCGGCGGGGGGCTGATGGGTGGCGGAATCGCCACCGTCACCGCGACCAAGGCGAACACCAGCACCCGTATCAAGGAGGTCGACGACGCCGGGGCGGCCCGCGGGCTCGGCTACGTGGACACGTATCTGCGGGGCCAGGTGAAGCGCCGCCGGATGACACCGCGTGAGGCCGAGCGGGTCATGCATCTGGTGACGGGAACCGTCGATTATGCCGGGTTCGGAAACGTCGACCTCGTGATCGAAGCCGTGTTCGAGGACCTCGCCCTGAAGCACGCGATCCTCGCCGATGTCGAGGCGGCGACCGACGAGGCCACGATCTTCGCCACGAACACGTCGTCGATACCGATTGCGGACATCGCCGCGGCGGCGAAGCGTCCCGAGAACGTGATCGGCATGCACTACTTCTCGCCGGCCGACAAGATGCCGCTCCTCGAGATCATCACGACCGACCGGACGGCCGACCGGGTGACGGCAACGTGCGTCGAGTTCGGGAAGCGGCAGGGCAAGACCGTCATCGTCGTCAACGACGGGACCGGTTTCTACGCCAATCGCGCCCTGGCTCCGTACATGAACGAAGTGGGCTATCTCCTCGCCGAGGGGGTCGACATCGAACACATCGACGACACGATGGTGCAGTGGGGGTTCCCGGTCGGGCCGGTCACGCTGATCGACGAGGTCGGCATCGACGTCGCCGTGAAGGTGGGCGAGATCATGGTGGGCGCCTTCGGTGACCGGATGACACCGGCCGAGGGGCTCGACAAGATGATCGCCGACGACCGCATGGGGCGGAAGAACGAACGCGGCTTCTACCGGTACGAGAAGGGGAAGAAGACCGAGGTCGACGAGTCGGTGTACTCGGTGCTCGGGGTCACGCCGAGCACGAGCATGCCGACGGGCGAGATCGAGGACCGGCTCTCCCTGCAGTTCATCAACGAAGCGGCGCGCTGTCTCGAGGACGGGGTCTTGCGATCGGCCCGCGACGGTGACATCGGTGCGATCTTCGGGTTCGGCTTCCCGCCGTTCACCGGTGGACCGTTCATGCTCGTCGATCGTCTCGGTGCCGCCGAAGTCGTGAAGCGGATGGAACGTCTCGCGGAAACCCACGGTGACCGCTTCCAGCCGGCCCAGATCCTCGTGGATCACGCCGAGTCGGGAGAACCCGTCCGGAGGTAGCGGTCGACGAGTCGAACAGCCGAATTGCTTCAGCTGCTCCTCGACCGACTCAGCGGACGGAGCGGGCTTCGGTGTAGTGCAGCAGTGTCTGGTCGCACACCCGGGCGCGGTCGTCGCTGTTGAGGCTTTCGCCGACCCAGCGGAGGTGGTGGACGATGCGACGCGCCCTCGCCGAAACCGGTGCGGACGTGGTCCGCGTGTTGCGGTGGGAGCGCCGGAGGGGGGTGGTGATCGTTGTCATGCAATCAGTATCGACAGAACTCATCTCTGACACAAGCTCCACGTATCAACTCTTTTCATGACATACTGTCATCATGCTCAAGATCGATATCGAGTCGATGCGGGCGTTCGTGGCGGTCACCGAATTCGGCGGGATCAGTCGTGCGGCCGACCAGCTGGACCTCACCCCGTCGGCGGTCAGCTGGAAGATCAAACGGCTCGAGCAGCGGGTCGGCAAGCCACTGCTCATCCGCGATGGGCACGACCTGCGGCCGACCCACGAAGGCCGAATCGTGCTCGAGGACGCGCCTGAGATCATCCGCAGCCACGACCGGATGACGTCCCGGCTCGCCTACCCCGAGTTCACCGGGCTCATCAAGGTGGGCTCGAACGAGGAGGTCGGCGCGGAGAGGATCGCCGCCATCCTGGGGCGATTCCAGCAGACCTATCCGGGGTCACGGGTGCAGTTCGAGGTCAACCAGAGTCGCCTGTTGCGCCCACTCATCGAGGGGGGTCGCATCGACGTCGCCG
>JABDIW010000103.1 GCA_013003515.1 Acidimicrobiia bacterium | reverse complement strand
GGCCTGATGAGGTCATCGAAGACGAGATTCGGGAGGACCTGATTCGGCGGGTCCTCTTCATCGATCCAGAGGAGCTTGCGGTGACCGTCGACAACGGCGTCGTCACCCTCGGCGGTGAAGTCGGGACGAAGCGCGAGGCGCTGATGATCGCCGAGCTGACCAGGCGCCTCGATGGTGTCATGCGAGTCGAGAACGACCTGACGTTCCGTATCGACGACACCGGGTGAACGGCGCCGACGGCACACCGCTTGCTGTCGACGTCACGCCGGGAATCGATGACGGCACCGTCGTCTTCGCCCACGCCACGGGCTTCTGCAAAGAGGTGTGGGGACCCGTTCAAGCCCTGATGGCCGGCCGGCGCACGATGGTGCGCTTCGACGCCCGGGCGCATGGCGACTCGGGTGATCCGGGACCTCCCTATGACTGGTGGGATCTCGGTCGCGATGTCCTCGCCATCACTGCCGATGTCGGCACACCGATACTCGGGGTCGGCCATTCCGCCGGGGCAGCTGCGATGGTCCTGGCCGAGCTACTCGAGCCCGGGCTGTTCGAGCACCTCATCCTGGTGGAGCCGATCATCTTCCCCGGACCGCCGATTCGTGTCGAGGGCCATCCGCTGACGGAGGGAGCCCTCCGGCGCCGACCGTCCTTTGCCTCGTTGGACGAAGCCCGCGCCAACTTCGCCGGGAAAGCCGCGTTCGCCCGGTGGACTCAGGACTCGCTCGATGCCTACGTGAGAGGGGGCCTCCGCCGAGCCGGCGACGTATGGGAACTGAAGTGCAGTCCGGACTCAGAGGCCGACTTCTATCGCGGCGCAGTGGCGACGGGAGCATGGGATCGCCTCGTCGACCTCACGGTGGGTGTGACTCTGGTTGCGGGTGAACACAGCGATACGCACACGCCGGCGTTCATGGAGAGCATGGCGGGCCAGATCCCGTCGGCGGCGGTGGAGATCGTGTCTGCCACCACCCACTTCGTCCCGATGGAGGATCCAGCAGCGATCGCCCGTATCGTGGACGAACATGAGAGCGGCCGGCCCAACGGGCCGGCCATTTGATCGATCGCTCTCCATCACAGTTGGCGGAATCCCGCCGACATCATCTGCTGCGACGAGCCAGGAATTCGATATCACACGCGCAGCTCTCCTGAATATCGGCACTCCTGCGCCGCTCCTTGACCCGATTCACGCGAGCAGCAGACCCAGAGACACGGTGGCCGCGACGGCGAGCTGAAGGCGGGCAGTGCCGGCGAGGGCGGTGATGAGACCGGGGCCGTCGGTTCGGGTCAAGACGGTGCGGGTCGGAGCGACCGCAAGAGGGATGGTTGCCAGGCCCAGCCCTGCCCACGCCGGGAGGGGCCCGATGAGCCCGGCGATCAGTGCTACGTAGGCCGCCACGATCAGTCCGACGAAGAACGCCCGGGTGCGACGACGACCCATCACGACAGCCAGGGTCTTCTTCCCGGTGGCGGCGTCGGTGTCGATGTCACGGATGTTGTTGGCCACCAGGATCGCCGTCACCAGAAAGCCCATGACGATCGCCAGCCACCACGATGATGCCGTGACCGTTCTGTCATGGACGAAACGGGTTCCCACGGTGGCGACCAGGCCGAAGAACACGAACACGAACACCTCACCGAGACCCCGGTAGCCGTACGGCACCGGGCCGTTCGTGTAGCCGAGCGCAGCAACGATCGAGACGACGCCGATGACGGCGACCGGCCAACCGGCGATGGCGATGAGGTACACCCCGACGCCGCCTGCGGCGACGAAGACGGCGATCATCGCGTTGCGCATGGTGCGAGCCGAGATCGTCCCGGTCGCCACGGCACGGCGGGGACCGATGCGGTCTGCGGTGTCGGCGCCCCGAGCGGCATCGGCCAGGTCGTTGGCGTAGTTGACGCCCACCTGGATGAGCACCGAACCGATCAGGGCAGCGACGAACGCATCCCAGCGAAAGGCGCTCTCGTAGGCAGCGAGAGCGCTCGCCACCAGCACAGGTGCGACGCCGGCCCACAGCGTGGCCGGTCGCGCAGCCTGTATCCAGTCACTCATCGAAGGGATTGCGGACACGGCGGGATGATACGGTCGTGCCATGCAACTCGACCTGACCGGGAAACGGGCAGTGGTTCCTGCGTCGTCGTCCGGTCTCGGGTACGCCATTGCCATGGAGCTGGCCCGACACGGGGCCCGGGTCGCCATCTCCAGCCGTGATGAGGGCCGGATTGCAGCGGCGGCCGCATCGATCATCGAAGCCACCGGTGCCGAGGTGTCCCACCGGGTGTGCGACGTCCGCGACGATGCCGCTCTCGAGACGTGGATCGACGCCGCGGCGACGGCATGGGGCGGCCTCGACATCGTCGTCCACAACTCGGGTGGGCCCCCCGCAGGGTCGTTTGCCGACTTCTCACTGGATGACTGGGAGGGCGCCTACCGGCTCTTGCTGGAGTCGGCGATCCGGGTGGCCGGGGCGAGCCGTCCGCATCTGGGTCCCGGTTCGGCACTGGTGTTCATGACATCGATGTCGGTGCGTCGGCCGGGTGGCAACCTCATCCTGTCCTCCGTGTTCCGTGCCGGCGTCGCCGCCCTGGCGAAGTCGCTGGCCGCCGAGTGGGCTCCCGACGTTCGCGTGAACCATGTCATTCCCGGTCGAATCGCCACCGAGCGGGTTGCCGAGCTCGACGCCTATGCGGCCAACCAGCGCGGGATCGCAACCGATGAGATGGCAGCCGAGATGGCGGCGACCATCCCGATGGGACGGTATGGCGACCCCGAGGAGTACGCCAGGGCTGTCTCCTTCCTCGCTTCCGACGCCGCCTCGTACCTCACAGGCGCCACCCTCCAGATAGATGGTGGGGCCCTGGTCGAGACCTACTGAGCGACGATCAACTCGATCACTGCAACGTCATCAGGTGATCGTGGCTGCGCGGGGCTCGGCACGAAGTCCGACAGCATCGGTTCTTGAGCCCCGGGCCAAGCGAGATCGATGATCCTGGTGTGGTTTGCAGATCCCTCAGGAGCGCCGCCGAATCGAGTTGTGTCCGCGTCGGTGAGGACGGCGCCAATCCCGTTCTGGTCGAGAGGGTCGGACGTCGATACTGCGGCAACGAATCCCCATTCGGCAGGGTCACCATCGCCGATGAGGTGGAGCGGAATCCTGGCGAGAACCGTGCCCTCCTCATCGATCACGGCCACCGGCAGCGTCGGTCTCGTCTCGACGATTCCGTCGGCCCCGGCGAGGAACAGCGAACGACGACCGTGGGTGACGGTCAACGCCGCCTCCCACCCGTCCTCTGGGGCGAGGGCGGCGTTCCTATCCGCCAGGAGCAGGCGCCGCCCGGTCCCGGCCCCCGGGTCGGTGTCGATGTAGAGGTCGAGGGTCCGGTCTGACAGGGTTCGGTCGATCACACCGTCGAAACGGAACGTCACGACCAACTCGTCACTGGTCGATGCGATCTGGAGAGCCCTGAGGTCGAGGGTCGTCGAGGTGTCCGGCGGGAGATATCCGCCAGGACCATGGTCGTCTCGGCGAGGATCCGCGAGATCGATGAAGGGCTCGACAGCTGTCGTCCCGCCAACGGTGATGCGAACGGGCCCATCGGCCGGCGCGACCGGGTTGGGCTCACCGAAACCCTCCGTCGACACGAGCCGAAGGTGGACCTCGTCTCCAGGCTCCAGCGTGCCGACAGAGGCGAGTCCAATGGCGAACTCGACCGACATCCCGTCGAAGCCTGCCTGAATGGGCTCATCCGATCCCTCCACAACGACCGGGTTCCTTCCCTGCCACTGGAAGACGGAGTCCGATGCAAACCCGAGCTGCTGGCCGTCGTCACTCGTGGCGGCATCGATCGACCGTGGGCCCCCTACGTAGAGGAAGAACGCGACCGAGTCGTCTCCCAGCACCTCCCGGGTGAAGTCGACGCGAACGAGTATCTCCTCGGGGCCAATGGCTGTGTGGATCCGATCGATGATCGAACCGGCCACGTCGTAGCGAGCTGCTGTGGCCCACTCACGATCGTCGATCTCGTTGTCGATCGTCACCGTGGTCAAGCCCTGCGCCCGTGCCGCCGGCACTGCCGGCAGGTCGGGGATCAGCGGTACGGTGAGGAAGGTCGGCAGGTCTTCGCCGAGCGTCGTGTAGACGCGGCCCAGCAGCGCTCGAAAGGCACTGTCGAGCTCGGAAGATCCGGCAGCGTCACTGCCGTATGTCGCGAACCAATACCCGGCTTCTGCTTGCAGTACGAGGTCGAGAGCCGGCTCGGGATCACCGCGGCGGGCCACGGCGCTCCTGGTCTCAGCGAGGTACTGCCAAGCCGACGCCTCGCGCGCCTCGCCGATCCATGGTGCGAACGAGGATGCTCGCGCAGACCCGGGGACCACGTCCTCGAGCGGCGCGATGTCCGACCCGAATGCTTCGAGGTAGCGAGACGGCGTCACGGTCGTGACCAGGTCGGATCTCCCCAGCGCCCGATACAGCGTGGCTATCCGGTCTGTGCCCGCCTCGTCATACCGGAGAGGGTCGTCGACGACGATCGTGACGACCGCTCGATTCTCAGATGCTTCGGCGATCGCACCGAGGCGCCGGATGAAGTCACCGGCCGCCGCTCCGGCATCGAGCCGTCCGTAGCCGCCCTCGAGCAGCGCTTCGAGCCGCGCGTCGCCGAAGAACATGGCGACGTCGGGGTTGCGGAACAAGTCGGCGTTCCAGGGGCGATAGAGCAGGTCGGGTGTCGTGACCTCGTCCACCTCGTTTCGGGCGAACGTACCGGGGCCCATGCCCAGCGCAGGAGTGAGAACTCGCTCGCCTGATGCCACCCAGTTGATGCCCTGACGCGAGAAGAGCGACATCACCAGCTGAGTCACTGCTCCTTCGGTCGGCCACATGCCCACCGGTCTCTGCCCAAACGTCCTCTCCGCTACGGCCACTCCCCGGTTCACCTGCTCGATGGCGTCGTAGATCTCGCTGAAAGGCGTGATCACGGCATCCGGGTCTCCGATCCGCGCCAACGATGTGTCGGCGACCAGCGGCAGAATGGGTGAACCGAGGGGGCTGGTCGAGATCTCGATCTGGCCCGACTCCCACAGGGCTCGCAGCGTCTCGACGACCTCGCCGACGATCCGCTCGTGCTCAGTGAGCACAGTCACGGTGTCCTCGATGGTGAACCCCTGGCCCCGCGCGACGAGGTCGGCCAGCGGAGTCCCATCGATCAGCCCGGGATCGACCCACGCCAGGTTCCACAACACCTGGAGATCGGTGATGTCCTGGTCCGTGAACTCGGTCAGATCGCGCAGCTCTTCGAGGCGAGGAAGCCGGGCGAATGCGGTGTCGTCGACCTCGAAGAAGCGGTCGGTGACGAGTGCTCGTTCCTCGGCAGTGAGCTGGGCGGCCGGCGTCTCCGTGAGGTACCAAAAGACATCGCGAACCCCGGCCTGGAGCGCTTCGAGCTGAATGAGGAGGGACGGTGTGAGGTTGAAGGTCACCTGGATCTCCGGAGCGGCGGCGACCATTCGTGCCATCGCCCGGTAGTCGCGAACCGCGTGCACTCTGACCCACGGCTCGGTCACCAGTCCGTTGTCGTCGAGGGCGAATCGTGGCTGGTCCATGTCCCAGATGAGAACCACGTTGAGCCCTTGATCAGTCAGCGGCCGCTCCCAAGGAACCGTCGTGGTGGTCGTCGACGCGACGGTCGTCGTCGTCGTGGTGGCGGTCGTCGACGGGTCGCCGGGATCCGACGTGCAGGCGGAACCGAGGAGCGTGACGACGAGGACGACGAAGAGGGGGCGTCTCACTGGGGGCCGAGGATACCGGCGAGATCGCTCTGGGCCGACGTTCGATCAACCGTCGATGACGTCTCGCCAGTCGGGCCGGTCGGGGGCGTCCTCTTCCCAGCTGCGGACGAAGGTGGTCAGCGCCTTGATCTGCTCGCTGGTGAACGGACCCCCGTAGTCCAGCGAGTAGGCACTCATCTGGCTGCCGGGCACGCCGACGCTGATGAGCAGCGACGTCTGCTCGTCACTCGAGGCCTGGAGGAACTGCTGCGAGTTCAACGCGGGGCCGACTCCGCCCTCTCCGTTGAGGCCGTGGCAGGACGAGCAATTGAGAGACCACAAGCCCTGGCCCTGGTCGGCCAGCGACGCAATCTGGGTCTCCCGGGCTTCGGCCCGGTTCGATGGTTCGACCCATCGGTAGAGGGGGAAGGCGAGCACGAAGGCTGCCATCAGGACCAGGCCCCACACCATCCATCTGTTGGTCGATTCCTCGAGTTCCTCGTCTGTGGTGAAGCCGGCCATCAGTGGCTGCCTTCCGTGCACGAGGGTCCGGTCGGCGGCTCGTTCAACGTGTCGACTCCGGGCGCCGGCCCGTCTTCGAGAGTATCGGTGTCGATGTAGAGAAGACCATCCTCGCCCACCTCGACGGCGTAGCGGTCGAGCCCTCGCGGCGCCGGTCCGGCCTGGAACTCACCAAGCCGGTTGAAGACCGACCCGTGGCAGGGGCACTCGAACTGGCTGGAGGAGTCGCAGTACGGCACCCGACAACCGAGGTGGGTGCACTTCTCCGAGATCGCCGTGATCTGATCGTCGATCTTGACCAGGTAGGCGCGCGCGGCGCGGATCTCGATGACACCGCCCTCGGGCACGGCGTCAGGGGAGACTGCCCTGACCCGCCCTGTCGCCCCGGCCGACACGGGCCGCAGCAGATCCCAGGTCGTCCAGGCTCCGGCGGCGGCGATGAGTGTCACCGCCCCCTTCCACAGGTTGGACAGGAAATTCCGACGTTGCATTGATTCGCTCATAGTTCTCCGTGCCATTCGACCCAGGGC
Organism: Acidimicrobiia bacterium; assembly: GCA_013003515.1. Taxonomy (GTDB): domain Bacteria; phylum Actinomycetota; class Acidimicrobiia; order Spongiisociales; family UBA5794; genus JABDIW01. Next base: position 2,463 of record JABDIW010000103.1, on the reverse strand, counting down.
CACACCCATCCCCAGTTCGGCCCGCGGAATGCGAAGCCCACCAGGGTGAGGACGATCCAGATGACCAGGAATGTGGTGAACGTGTTGACGGCAACCTTGCGGTGCTTGGGCTTGATGAAGTCGCTGCGGTCGATGTAGGGGAGCGCCGCCAGGCCGATGAGGATCGCCCCCGGGACCAGCACTCCAGCGACGAGCGGATGGAAGTGGGCGAGGAGCTCCTGGAGCGCCGCGAAGTACCACGGCGCCTTCTCCGGGTTCGGTGTGTTGGTGGGGTTGGCGATCTCTCGCAGTGGAGCGTCGAACGCCAGCGAGATGATCAAGACCACCAGCAACGTGGCTACGGCGACGACCGCGTGACGGACCAGGAGGTGCGGCCACACCATCACCGCGTCTTGCTCCGCGTGATCCTTGCTTTCGCCCGCCGCAGGCTTGCCGGGCACGATGCCAAGCACGCGGCGCCCCTCGATCACGGTCGGCTTCGCCGACAGCGGATTGGGGAGCGGCGTGGAGGTCCCGTCGGTGTGGCCGGGGGTGGGCAGATCGCTCATTCCGGCTCCTCTCTCGGGGTATCGAGCATTGCGTCCTTGCGCCACCGCCAGAGGTGGATCGACAGGGTGAGCACCACCGCAACCGGCAGGACCGCAACGTGCAGGACGTAGAAGCGGAGCAGCGTTGCCGAACCAACGGTGTCTCCGCCGAGGAGGACCTCTCTGATCGTTTCGCCGAGGAGCGGGACGTAGGCAGCCATCTCGGTTCCGACGGTGACCGCCCAGAAGGCCAGCTGATCCCACGGCAGAAGGTATCCCGTGAACGACAACAGCAACGTCAGCACCAGGAGGACCACGCCGATGACCCAGTTGAACTCTTTGGGCTTCTTGTAGGCGCCCCGATAGAAGACCCGGGCCATGTGGGCCGCAACGGCGAGCACCATCAGGTGGGCGGACCAGCGGTGGACATTGCGGATGTACTGGCCGAAGGCGACCTCGGTCTGGATCGTCTGGATGTTGGTGTACGCGCTGGCGGGGGACGGCACGTAGAAGAACATCAGGTAGATGCCCGACGCCACCAGCGATCCGAACAGCACGGTGGAGATGGCACCGAGGTACCACGAATACCGGAACCCGATCTCGGCTCGCCGCATCTTGACGGGGTAGATGTGCAGGAAGAAGTTGGACCAGTGGCCGGCGGCGCGGTCGCGGTCGGTGGCACGGTCGGGCGATCGGAAGATCGACCGTCCCACGGTGGTGTTCCTGACCCGGTCCATGATCGTCATGCAGGCACTCCTACTCCGGTCCATACTCCCATCGACAGGGCGTCGGTCGGACACCGTTCGATGCACAGTGCGCACCTGATGCACTTCTCCTCGTCGAGCATCAGTGCCGTCGACGCCGGTACTGCCGGGTCGATCTCCTCAGACGGGACGAGAGAGATCAAGTCATACGGGCAGACGTCGGCACACAGCGCGCACAGGACGCAGCGGGACGTGTCGAGGAGGATGTTGGCGAAGCACCGCAGACAGCGGCTGGCCTCGCACCGAGCTTGATCCGGAGTGAACCCGGTCTCCACCTCGGAGAGGCCGATCCGGCGACCGGTGTCCAGGGTGGGAACGTCGACGCGGCCGATTCTGTCGTAGATGTCATCGAGGCGGTGGAACTGCTGAAGCTGCACCATCGTGCCCTCTTCGGGCTCCTCTTCGGTCCCGCCGAAGAACCTGTGGATGTCAGAGGCGGTCCTGCGCCCATCTGCGATCGCCTCGATCAGGGTGCGAGGGCCTTTGGCGGCGTCCCCGCCGGCCCAGATCCCCTCTACCGAGGTGGCGCCGGTCACCTGGTCGACCTCGATGGTGCGACGTGGGGAGATGGCCGGTCCCGACGATCCGAGTGCGTCGAGATCGATGGCCTGTCCGATGGCGAGGATGATGGTGTCCGCCTCGAACGTCTCGCGATCCTCGGTGTCGAACTGGGGTGCAAAGCGGCCGTCCGCGTCGAAGACCGATGTGACACCGATGGTCTCCAGCCCGACGACCCTTCCGTTCTCGCCGATCACCCTCGAAGGGCCGCGCCGGGGAACGAATCGGATGCCTTCTTCGTGGGCCTCCTCGATCTCGAACGGCGAGGCCGGCATTTCGTCATCGTCCTCGAGGGAGATCACCGTGACGTTGCGTGCCCCGACACGCGTGGCGAGTCGGGCAGACTCCAGGGCCAATGCCGCTGCACCCTCACGGTTGTGGTCATCTGGCGGCCATGGGGACGCCGTGGTCTGGGCGTAGACGTCGGCACGGAGGGCGGTTCTCGCAGTGTCCATGGCTACGTCGCCACCGCCGATGACGATGACCCGTTCTCCCACGTCGGTGACGAAGCCACGGTTCATGTTGATGAGGAACTCAATGGCCTTGAGGACCCCATCGTTCTCGCCACCCTCGAGGTCGAGGCCCCGGCCCAGGCTCGCTCCGATGGCGAGGAA
>JABDIW010000101.1 GCA_013003515.1 Acidimicrobiia bacterium | reverse complement strand
GAAGAGTCAGGTGTCTGACCCCATGACCTTTCTTGGCGTTAGGTTGTCGGCGTGCAGCGTCGGATCTTCGGGATCGAGAACGAATACGGGGTGACCTGCACGCTGCGCGGACAGCGGCGGCTGAGCCCCGATGAAGTCGCCCGCTACCTGTTCCGTCGGGTGGTCTCCTGGGGGCGGAGCAGCAACGTCTTCCTCGGCAACGGCGCACGCCTCTACCTCGATGTCGGCAGCCACCCCGAGTACGCCACGCCGGAATGCGACTCCGTGCACGACCTCGTCGTACACGACAAGGCCGGTGAACGCATCCTCGAACAGCTGCTCACGAGCGCCGAAGAGCGGCTGGGCGACGAGGGCATCCACGGCGACATCTACCTCTTCAAGAACAACACCGACTCGGCCGGCAACAGCTACGGCTGCCACGAGAACTACTGCACGACCCGCAAGGACGACTTCAGCGCGTACGGCGAGGTCCTGATCCCGTTCCTGGTCAGCCGCCAGATCTATGCCGGCGCCGGCAAGGTGCTGCAGACCGCACGGGGAGCGATGTACTGCGTCAGCCAGAGAGCTGAGCACATCTGGGAGGGGGTGTCGTCGGCCACCACCCGCTCGCGGCCGATCATCAACACCCGCGACGAGCCCCACGCCGACGCCGAGCGCTACCGGCGCCTCCACGTGATCGTCGGCGACTCCAACATGAGCGAGTACACCAACTTCCTCAAGGTCGGGACCTGTGCGCTGATGTTGCGCATGCTCGAGGAGCCCCAGGTCGTCCTGCGCGACATGACCCTCGAGAACCCGATCCGCGCCATCCGCGAAATCAGCCACGACATGACGTGCACCCGTCGGGTCCGGCTCGCCAACGGGCGTGAGGTCTCAGCCCTCGACATCCAGAGCGAGTATCTCAACCGGGCGCTGCGCTTCGCCGAACACCACGATCTGACCGAACAGGAACAGCTCGCGCTCGACATGTGGGAGCACTGCCTCACCGCGCTGGCCGATGACCCGATGAAGCTCGATCGCGAGATCGACTGGGTCATCAAGTACAAGCTCATCGAGAACTACCGCGAGCGCCACGGCATCGAACTCAACGATGCCAAGGTGGCACTGGTCGACCTGCAGTACCACGACGTCAACCGCGAGCGTGGGCTCTTCTACCGCATGCAGAAGCGGGGCATGGTCGAACGGATGGTGACCGACGAGGAGATCTCGCACGCGGTGGAGAATCCCCCCGAGACCACCCGGGCCCGGCTCCGCGGCGAGTTCATCCGCC
>JABDIW010000093.1 GCA_013003515.1 Acidimicrobiia bacterium | reverse complement strand
CGCCGGATCGCCGACTCGGTGGTCGACGGACGGCTATCGACGACGCGGGTCTCGTCGTGCTGACACAGAGAACAGCGCATGGCCGCCGAGCGTAGTCACGCCCGACGGCCATGCGAGTAGGCCTGTGAGTGGTTGCGGAGTCACCCCACAGGCACGTCCAGCAGGTCGCCGGGCTGGATGATCGCTCCGATGCCGTTGTGCTCCTTGATCTCGTGGACCAAGCTCGTCACATCGTCATCCGGTCCGGCGTGGGCACGGGCTATTTCCCATACCGTGTCGCCGGGCCGTACGACGTACTCCACCGTCGGCACGATCCCGTCTTCTGGCCCTGACGCCAGACCGGCTGACGCAAGGAGAATCACCAATGCCACGAACAGTGTGGAGATGATGACCAACACCCGTGACGGGTAGGTCGATCGCCGCAGCATCTGTGCCTCCTTGAGTCGTTTCCGGTCGGTGTCGGGCAGATCCCGACGTTGTGGTCACCGTATCGGGAGGGTGTGACAAGAACTGTCGGCCTCCCCGATGACCGTGATGCGAACGTATGTTCGTATCGGAAGGAACCGTATCGTACATATGTTCGGGTGTCAAGTCGAACATATGTTTGGTCGGTGACCCATTTCCGGGTACGATCGGCCGCAGAACGACGAGGGAAGGGCTGGTCATGGAGCGCACCACGATCACGGCAAGACAGCAGCAGGTTCTCGACTACATCCTCTCTGCGGTGTCCGATCGGGGATATCCGCCCTCGGTCCGGGAGATCGGCGAGGCCATCGGGCTCCGCTCCCCTTCCACCGTCCACTCCCACCTCTCGGCTCTGGTGAAGGCCGGCTACCTGCGCCGTGATCCGTCCAAGCCACGAGCCATCGAAGTCATCGATCCCGGTCAGCCCGCCGAAGGCCTGCACCGCGCACCGGTGCGCGACGTGCCGCTGGTGGGTCGCATCGCCGCCGGCTCACCCATCCTCGCCGAAGAGGACATCGAGGAGATCTACCCGTTGCCCACCGAGCTGGTCGGCAACGACCCGGTGTTCATGCTGCAGGTGCGCGGCGACTCGATGATCGACGCCGGCATCCACGACGGTGACTACGTGGTGGTTCGTCGTCAGGCCGACGCCGTCGACGGTGACATCGTCGCGGCACTGGTCGATTCCGAAGAGGCCACGGTGAAGCGGCTGCAGCGCATCGATGGCCGGGTCGTGCTCCACGCCGAGAACCCGGCGTTCCCTCCCATGGTGTTCTCCGAGGGTGTCGAGATCCTCGGCAAGGTCGTGGCGCTGTTGCGGCGCGTGTCGTGAACGGACCGGCCGACACCCGCCCCGAGCCCCGTCCCCCACTCCAGGTGGTGTGGTCGCGGCCCGAACACGGTGAGAAGACCTGGCAGGACGTGATCCGCTAGCTGATCAGCGACCCGGCACCGCGACGACCTGACGAGGCCGCCTAGACCTCGACGGAGCCGGCGAACACCTCGTGGGCGGGGCCTTCCATCCACACCGAGTCGTCTTCGAGACCGATCAGGAGATCGCCGCCCGGCAGACGCACGTTCACTCGATTCCCGGTCTTGCCCTGATCGTGGGCTACGAAC
>JABDIW010000067.1 GCA_013003515.1 Acidimicrobiia bacterium | reverse complement strand
TTGGACAGCTGACCAGTGCCGTTGGCAGCCCAGAACATCGAGCCCGGAGCCAGCAACGAATCGCCGGCCGTGGCGCCAAGCTCCGAGAGGCACTCAACCGGGGTGCCGTGGACCTGGACCTTGATCGACCCATCCGGGTGGAAGACCTTCCAGTACACGTCATCGACGGACAGCGGACCAACCGCAGCCCACAACTCGATGACACGCTCTTCGGGAAGATCCTCGGCGTTTGCACGCACCTGGATCGAACCGATGGCTCCATCGGCGTACTCCGGGAACCCATCAGCAGCCGTCAAAGAGCACGGCTCGAACGGATCCGGAACCAGATCGTCGTCGTCCCACGGATTCAGCTGGTCCAACCCGGCGAGGTGGACGGCCACCGGCGACGGAGTCGGATCATCCGAATACTCCTGGAACGGAGTGTTGGGTGTTCCCGGAACCATGTCCGGAAGCTCCCACTTACAGAAAATGCGTGGCGCGACACCGCTGCCACCACCGATTGACGCCGTCGTCTCGATGACATCGGTCATCTGAGTCGCGGAGTCGAAGAGCTGGAAACCAGTTCCCAAGGGATACACCCTATCGAGAACGGCCGGGTCTTCTTCGGCGGAAGCGGCAGGAATCACTGCCAGCGCCACAGCGAGAACGGCGACGGCGACAAGCGCCCTACGCCAGATCGTGGTGGTACTCAACAGGTATACCCCCTAGTCAGGTCCCCGATTTGTTCGGGGACATCTCCCTTTCGTGCCAGGTGCCCTGCCCGTAGCTCGGCTTCCCCCTTTCGATCACGGATCGCAGGGCAATGGCCGAGGCACGCAACACGGCCTCTAACTCCACCAACGCTACGGCCCCCCGCTCGATCTTCAACCCTCTGTGGCGAGATTGACCAACGATGGCCCACATCGATAGCCACTGATGGACCACTTCGGGTCGCTTGTGGGTGCTGAGGGTGGTCGGATTCAGCCGGAGCGGAACTCGTCGAGGTAGGCCTGGGTGCCCTGGTGGTAGGCGCCACAGAGGCTGCCGCCGGAGTAGTTGATCGTTGCCAGACCGAGGGCGACATCCTCGGTCGTCGGTTCGGTGTCCGGTGCGCCCCTTTCGGCGAGCACCGACACGACGACGCCCTGGGCGGCCGTCGCGTTGTCCAGGCCGGCGTCGAGAGCCAGACAGTAGAAGTAGCCGAGGTACAACAGCTCCTCGTCGTCGAACCGGTCGAGATCGGTGGGGATCTCACCGGTCGTCGACGTCTCTCGCAGGGCGGCGACGAACTCGGCCTCGAGCTCGGCGCTGACCCGGAATCTTTCTCCGGCGAACGTGTTGTCACCGGCGCCCATCGACGGGCCCAGGTCGTTCATCAGGCCAGACACCAGAGGTCGGCCGACCACGTTCGTTGCGGGCGGGCTCGACGTGGTCACGATCTGCAGCGTGGTCGTCGTCGACCCGGTTGCGCCGTCCCCGGCGCAGGCCGACAGCAGCATGACCGCCGCAGCGGCCATGACCAGGAGTCTCTTCATCGAGTCCGCCCCCGGAACAGATCGACGAGCTCGGCCTGGGAGTGGACGCTGAGCTTCCTGAAGATGGATTTCAGATGGTTGCGCACCGTGTGGGCACTCAAGCACAGCTCGTCGGCAATGGTCACCACGCGGTGTCCGGACAGGAGGAGCTCGATGACCTCTCGCTCGCGACGAGACAGCTGCTCGAACTCCGGCCGATCGGCTGCCGGGGCGGAGGAGCCGGCGACACCGAGCTTCTGGAGCTCACCAGCGATCTTGTAGAGGCCCTCTTCGAGGTCGCGGCGTCTCTTGTCCGTCGATCCGTTGGTTGACCCGGAGACGTCGAGGACCAGCCAGAAGACCGCAGCAGGGCCCCGCGAGCCGTTGCGGACCGGGAGGAGCTTCATCGCCACAGGAGTCCGGTTCTCCTCTGCATCGATGATCTCCCAATCCAGCGAGAGCACTTCGTCGTCGAACGCACCGGACGAGATCATCTCGAGGTACCGGTGATAGCGATCGTGCTGGTCGTCCGGCAGGAACGTGGGTGGGTCGAGTGACTGCACCGGCAACCGGGCATCACCACCCACCATGGCGTTCAACGCCGGGTTCGAGTACGTGCGATAGCCCGCTCCGTCTGTCACGAGCACGCCATCACTGAGCGCGTCGAACAACAAACGAAGCGGCAACATCATCTTGGGAACGCTCATGGCATCCCCCCGTTCGTCACCATGGTCGATCCCCCTGATTCAAATCCACGCCGAGCTGTCATGACCCGGCCCTCCCCTTGTCCGCCACATCGCGTCGTCCCCGATCGCGCGCTGCCAACAGAAGCAGTGCTCCTGCCATCAGCAACACCAGAGCGCCTCCAGCGAGTGCTCCGAGGTCGCCGCCCGTCTTGGGCAGCGTCTCGGTGGTGGTGGTTGCAGCGGTTGTGGTCGTGGCCAGCGTCGTGTCCAGCACCTCGGTGGGCACGACGTCGACCGTCACGATGTCATCCTCCCCTGCCACGGCATTGCCGGGAGTCGAGTCGACATCAAACTGTTGTGCGGTTGCGATCTCGGCGGTTGTCGTCAGCTGGCTCCCCGCAGTGCCGGCGTCCACGATGAGGGTCAGGCTGACCTGGGCAATGGCCCCGGGCGCCAGGTCGGGCAGGGTCCACACGCCGCTTGCCGGGTCGTAGGCGCCGTCAGCTGCCGCCAGCTGGAACGTGAGGCCGGCCGGCAGGATCACCTGGACCGTGGCGCTGGACGCCGCTACGGCTCCCTCGTTGGTCACAGTGAACGTCTGGACAACAGTGCTGCCGACAGTGGGAGTGGCCGTGTCGAGTGTCCCGGCGAGGGCCAGATCGATGAGGCCGAACCCGAAATCGAGGCCGGAGATACTGCCGTCCGGCTGCAGTGTGACCAGGTACACGCCGGCCGTGGTCGGAGCCAGAGTGGCGCCCGATGCACCGAACCCGCTGTTCAGTTCCGGCTCGATCGTCGCGACCACGGTGTCAGGGCTGGTCACGACCTCGTAGACACCCGGCGTGGCGGGGTCGACGGTAAATCCGCCATCGGTGGACGTCGAGACACCGGTTGTGTCGTCGTCGGCCGTTCCGAGGTCGCCGTCAGAACCGGCATGTGTGACGGTTGCCGGTGCGCCTGAGATCGGGACGTCCTCCGGATCGAACACTCCGTCGGCGTCGACGTCCAGGAAGATCATGCCCTCGAGGATGCTGCCGATCACGGGAGAGACGACCACCGATGCCGAGTCGGAGCCGACTGCGACATTGGCCTCGTCATCGATCGCGGTGACCGTGACCAGGTTCGTGTGGGTGAACGGGTCCTCGCCAAGAGCCTCGAACTGCTCATTGAAGACGCAGGCGACCGATTGGCCGGGCTGGAGCACCTGACCGATGAGCGCAGCACACCTCGAGCCGATGTCGGTGAACACCGAGTCGGTGATGGAGGTGACTGTCACGGGCTCGACCGACGTGTTGGTGACCGTGATGGTGAAGGTCACCACACCGATGTCCATGATCTCGTCGGGGTCGGCAACCTTCGCAACCTGGAGTGTCGGGAGGGCATCCTTGATGGAAACCGTGACCTCGTTCGACACACCGGTGGCGTCGTCGCCGTCGTCATCGACACCGGGGGCGGTCACGGTGTCCGAGAACGTGTCTCCGGGGACACCGAAGTGGTCATCATCGAAGAAGCAGAGGAACGAGGCACCGGGTTGCAGGGTCACCGGGAACGCCGGCGGCGAGAACGCCGACAGGTTGCAGCTGGATGAGATGTCGACGACGGCGACCGTGCCGTCGGAGTCGACCCTGGTGTCGAAGACGCCTGACACGGTGATGGCATCGACATTGGAGGCCGGGTTGGCGACGCTGGCGCCGTAGGCGAACCCGCCACCAGGCTCGAACAGGTCGTCGGGCTCGGCGAGCTTGAACACGTCGAGCGGCAGCGACGGCACGTCCGTCAACGACACCGACACCTCATTGGACACACCAGACGCATCCCCACCGTCATCGTCAGTCCCCGACGCAACCACCACATCGATGAACGTGTCCCCACCATCGCCCAGATGCTCCACCACAAACGAACACTCAAACGATTCCCCCGGGCCCAACGTCACCGGGAACCCGGCCACATCACACGACCCAGACACATCAAACGCCTCGACCGCACCACCAGGCGCCGTGCGCACATCATCAACCGAATCCACCACGATCGAATCCACATTCGACACCGGATTCGACACCACCACCGTGTACGTGAACAAACCACCAGGCTCAGGCAACGACCCCGGATCAACCGACTTCACCACCTGGAGCGGCACCGACGGCACGTCCTCGATGGTCACCGTCACCTCATTGGACACACCAGACGCATCATTCCCCTCGTCATCAGCAGCAACAACAGTGACAACATCAGTGAACGTGTCACCAGGAACCCCGGTGTGGTCACTCGTGAAC
>JABDIW010000058.1 GCA_013003515.1 Acidimicrobiia bacterium | reverse complement strand
CTCTGCTGAGTCGTTTGCTTCGAGTCGTGGCCGCCACGGCTCTCGTTGCGTCCACGGTGGTGTGGGGGGCCGTGCCGGCACCCGCAGCATCGCTCATCGTGAACTCCACCGCCGACGTCGTCGACCTCGTCCCCGGCGACGGTTCTTGTGATACCGGCAACACGGTCGGTCCCGATCCGGAGTGCACGCTGCGGGCTGCCATCCAGGAAGCGAATGCCCTCGCCGGGGCCGACACGATCACTCTCCCGGCCGGGATCTATACGCTTTCGCTGGGAGCCAACGGCGAGGACGCTGCCGAAGAAGGGGACCTCGACGTCAGCAGCGACATCACCATCAACGGTGCTGGAGCTGCCACGACCGTCATTCAGGCGGGTACGACCAACCTCGACGGTATCGACCGGGTCTTCGAGGTGCTCGGAGGAGGCGGCGTCCTCGACGTTTCCGATGTGACGCTCCGGTACGGTCAGGAAGACGACGGTGCCGCCATCATGAGTGTCGGTGACCTGACCATAGAGGACGCGATCCTGACCGAGAACACCGGCCAGAAGGTCGGGGGGGCGATCTTCATCTCGGGGTCGGGTCTCAACCTCACCGTTCGCCGGGTCGACTTCCTGCTCAATGCTGGTGACGATGGAGGTGCAATCGGGGTCAAAGATGCAACGGTACTCGTCGAGGACTCGACGTTTTCGGGTAACACGGCGAGTCGGAGGGGCGGTGGGTTCCACAACGACTCGGGGATCACCACGATCACCGGATCGACCTTCACCGGCAACTCTGCCAACACTGAGGACGGTGGCGGGATCCTCAACCGCGGGGGTAGTGCAGACCTGACAGTGACGAACTCCACATTGAGCGGTAACTCGGCAGTCCGAAACGGTGGTGGGATCTCCATTGAGAACACGACGACCCTTCTGAACGTCACCGTCACCGCGAACTCAGCAAGCAACGCCGGCGGCGGCATTCGCGTCCAGAGCGGCACCCTCAACGCCAAGAACACGATCGTGGCCGGCAACACGGTCGGCGGCAACTGCTCGAATGCCGTTTTCTCACAGGGGTACAACCTCGAAGACACCGACACCTGCAGCTTCAATCAGACCGGTGATCAGACCAACGCGACAGCCCTGCTCGGCCCCCTGCAGGACAACGGAGGCCCGACCGAGACCCACGCGCTCCTCACCGGCAGCGACGCCATCGACGCCGGGACGAACACTGGGGCGCCGGCCACCGACCAGCGTGGTGTACCGCGGCCCATCGACGGAGACGGCGACGCCACTGCGACCGTCGATGTCGGTGCGTACGAAGTGGCACTTGGTACCTATCTCGACCAGTTCAATTCCGTCGCCTACGACGGGAGCGACGGCACACTTGACTGGACACCGAATACGTGGAGTGAAGAACAAGAGAGCACCGATCCGACGTCCGGGCGGATTCAGATCGCGACCACAGCCGGGTACTGTGCCTCGGGTGGCTGTCTCCGCCTGGAGGGGGATTCCTCCACGAAGGACTTCGCGGCCGTCCGCAGAGTTGATCTGACGGGAGCAACGGTCGCCACCCTCACGTACGACTACAGGCGAGAGAATTACTACTCCTGTGGTACCCGGGTTCAGGCCTCCGGCGACGGGGGTGGGTCCTGGGACACACTCGCAACCTACGGAACGGTCAGCGGTGACGATCCCGGTGTTCTTAACGCCAGCCACAGTCTGGCCCCCTACATCGATGGCGACCCATCCGACACCCAGATCCGGTTTCTCTCGTACCAGTGGTGTGACCCGGGCGAGTACTTCCACGCCGACGACATCCAGGTCGCGACCAACGGTGCCCCCACTCCTCCAGCCGCCATCGCTCCGGTTGCGATCTGGCGTCGGAGCGGCCAGAACACACCCCTGTACGAACAATGGGACGGGTCGACCTTCACGGGGACCCAGACCTCCCAGGCCGTGGGCGAATGGAAGGTCGTCCAGGGCGCGGAAGCACCGAGCCGTGACGAGGCGATCGTTCTCGGCGTCGACGACGGCAGCGGCGACGTCACTGGGGAGCTGTGGAACGGCTCGACGTGGTCCGTTCTGTCCATCAATCCGCTCGGGAACATGAGCCAGACATACTGGTGGGGTTTCGACGTCGCTTACGAGCCGGTCAGCGGCGACGCCGTTGTCGTCTCGACCGACGGCGGCAGCTTGAAGTCGTGGGTGTGGAATGGAGCAACCTGGAGCGGCCCGAGCACGCTCACGCTCCCAGTCGCCGGCACGCCGCGCCACCTCCAGCTCGCCGCCCACCCCTACGAGGACGAGATGGTGCTCATCGTCAGCAACTCGAACAGCCAGGACTACGCCTTTGTCTGGGACGGTGCGAGCTGGGGCAACAGCATCACGCTCGATGGCGCCGGATCCGGAGACCGGACCGACGTCTACGTCGCTTACGAGCAGCAGTCGGGAAATGCGCTGGTTGTGTATGGCAAGGGCACCGACGACGTCTATTACCGGCGTTGGACCGGATCGAGCTGGGATGTCACAGAGTCGATGTTGAGCGGGACCGGTGGTGGCTATGCCCGGTGGACCACGCTTGGCGCCGATCCCGGCAGCAACAACATTGCCCTGGGCGTGCTCACAAACGACAGCGATGTCTGGCTGGCCGTGTGGAACGGCTCGAGTTGGAATGACCAGGCCACCGTCACCACCAGCAGCACCGGCACCACCGAACCGGCCGTGGCGGTCGCCTTCGAAGGAACCTCGGGCCAGGCGCTGGCCACCTACGGAGAGTCCTCGAACACGCCCCGCTACCGAACGTGGACGAGCGGCTCGGGCTGGGACGCCACCGAGCAGAGCCTCCCGAGCATTGGCGGCGTACCGAACTCGCAAATGCTCTATCCCGAGCCGGGCACCGACGGGATCATGCTGGCCGTCAACGACGACTCGAACCACATCCACTACCTCTACTGGGACGGATCTTCCTGGGGTCCCGACAACGAGCTCGAAACCAACTCCGGAGACAACAAGAACCAACCATTCCTCTTCCTGTGGCCGGGGACGACTGGATCGCCACCGGCGAACAACGCGCCGACTGGTATCTCCCTGGTGCCGTCGAGTGTTGTGGAGAATGTGGTGGTGGGGACGGTGGTGGGGACGTTGAGTTCGTCTGATCCGGATTCGGGTGATTCCCATACCTATGCGTTGGTGGCGG
>JABDIW010000008.1 GCA_013003515.1 Acidimicrobiia bacterium | reverse complement strand
ACGTCCACGTGGATCCGGAGGGAACCCAACGCCACGTCAACCTGATGGATGCGGGCGGTGACCGGATCTCGGTCTTTGCCAATGCCGGCTCCGAGGAGCTCGACATCGATCCGTCCGTCATCGAGCCTCTCCTCGAGGGGTGCGATCTGGTCTCAGTGACGATCAACAACTACTGCCGGCCGTTTCTGCCGCTCCTCGCCGAGGCGGGGGTCCCGGTCTCCATCGACATCCACGACTACGACGGTCGCGATGCGTACCACCGCCAGTTCATCGAGACGGCCGACTACCTGTTCGCCAGTTCGATCAGGCTCCCCGAGTACGACGACTTCATGGCCGCCCGGATCGATGCCGGAGCCGAGATGGTCGTGGTCACCCATGGCGCCCACGGTGCCAGCGCCATGTCGTCTGACGGCGAGTACGTGGACACCGAAGCAGTGCCGGTGCTGCGGGTCGTCGACACCAACGGGGCGGGGGACGCGTTCTTCGCAGGATTCATGGTCACCCACCTCGCCGGTGGAGATCTGGAGATGTCGATGGCGAACGGCGCCGTGTTGGCTGCGGCTGCGGTCCAGTCACTCGAGCTGGCGCCCGACCCCGAACAGACGCCCGATCTCAACCTTCCGTGACGTCGACACCCCGGTCGATGAGCACACCCTTGATCCGGCCGATGCGGGAGCGGATCGCCGGGAGCCCTCGAGCCTCGTCCATCGCCTGGTTCAACTGAACCGCGCCCCAGCCGTCGGCACCCGCGGCAGCACCCCACGACCCACCGCCGTGCTGTTTCACGACGTCGATGCGGTCCTTCTCGATCTCCTTCACCCGGGCACGCAACGCTTCCAGCTCGGCCAACAGGTCGGCGCTGGGGCGGGATTCGTCGAAGTCGAGATGATGGCGGCTCATCTCGTCACGCAGGACATCACGGGTCAACAACAGCTCATGGCGCTCGGCGAAGGCGTCGTCGGGGAGCTCGAGGAGCTTGCGATGGACCTCGGACAGTTCGGCTAGAAGGAGATCGAGTGTCTCCATACGGGGAACGCTACGCCTCTTCGATGGCGGCGACCAGGGCCGCCATGAAGGCGCGGCCGGCGGCGCCGTCGATCACGCGGTGGTCGTAGCTCAGCGACAGAGGGAACTCGCGTCCGATGACGATCTGATCATCGCGGACGACGGGCCGCGGATCGGCTCGTCCCACCGACAGGATCGCCGTCGTGCGGTAGGGAACGATCGGCGTGCCGTACCGGCCGCCCACGGCTCCGATGTTGGACACCGTGAACGTCTGGC
>JABDIW010000483.1 GCA_013003515.1 Acidimicrobiia bacterium | reverse complement strand
TCGTCGGGGCCGTCGGCGATGCGGAGGGTTCGGGCAAACGCCCACATCCGGGGGAGCGGGGTGTCCTCGCACACACCCATGCCGCCGTAGGTCTGGATCGCCTTGTCGATGACCCACAAGGCCGTCTCGGGGGCGGCGACCTTGATGGCGGAGATCTCGATGCGTGCCTCGCGATTACCCACCGTGTCGATGAGCCACGCCGTCTTGAGAACGAGCAATCTGGCCTGCTCGATGCGGATCCGCGCCTCGGCGATCCACTCCTGGACGACCCCCTGTTCGGCGAGGGTCTTGCCGAAGGCGGTCCTCTCGTGGGCGCGGGTTGCCATGAGATCGAAGGCGCGTTCGGCCATTCCGATCGCCCGCATGCAGTGGTGAACCCGTCCGGGTCCGAGCCGAGCCTGGGCGATCATGTAGCCGTCACCCTCACCGGCGATCAGGTTCGATGCGGGCACCCGGACGTTGTCGAAGGTCACCTCGCCGTGACCTCCACGGTCGTGATAGCCGAACACCTGCATGGAGCGCTCGACCTTCACGCCCGGCGCATCCATCGGGACGAGGATCATCGAGTACCTGGCCTTGGGTGGAGCCTCGGGGTCGGTCACGCCCATGAAGATGGCCACAGCCGACCCGATTGCCCCGGTGGTCCACCACTTGGTGCCGTTGATGACGTACTCGTCTCCATCCCGCACTGCCGTGGCTTCGAGATTGCGGGGATCTGAGCTGGCAACGGCGGGCTCGGTCATCGCGAAACACGAACGGATCTGGCCCTCGAGCAGCGGCACCAGCCAGCGTTCCTTCTGCTCGTCGGTCCCGAACATGGCGATGACCTCCATGTTCCCCGTGTCCGGGGCAGCGCAGTTGGTCGCTTCGGGTGCCAACTCGATCGACCGTCCCATGATCTCGGCGAGCGGGGCGTAGTCGGCATTGGAGAGACCGACTCCCCACTCTTCGTCGGGGAGGAACAGGTTCCACAGCCCGCGGCGGCGGGCTTCGGCCTTCAGTTCTTCTTGGATCGGCGTCGCGCTGTACGGGTCTCCGGACTCCTCGCGTTGTTGGTCGTGGATCGGCTCGGCCGGGTAGACGTGGTCGTCCATGAACGAGAGCAGAGAGCTGCGCAGCTCCTCACAGCGGGGGGAATAGGTGAAGTCCATGCGCACGACGCTACACGGCCGATGGTTCCCGGATTTGGTCACAG
>JABDIW010000407.1 GCA_013003515.1 Acidimicrobiia bacterium | reverse complement strand
CGGATGCCCTCCGGCTCGACGGCGCCGTAGGTGATGTCGTCGACGCTGGACTCCACGCGCACGATCTTCACGGGTACCACTCCCCTTCTTCGAATCGGGCATTGAAATGGTCGAGGCCGACCTCCAGGAACATCGCCGAGGCCTCGACGGCACGGGTCCCGGCGGCATCGATGCCCTCACCCTCGATATACAGCTTGCGGCCGTCCCGATGCGCAAGCCAGGCCGTTCCATGGAGTGTCGAGTCGAGCTCGATGGGGACCAGGTAGTTCATCTCCAGCTTGGCGGTGACGGCAGGAACGGCATGGGCCAGGAGCACATACCCCATGAGGTCGTCGAAGAAGGCGGCAACGGCACCGCCGTGGACCAAGCCGGGGCCACCTTCGAAGCGCTTGGGGAAGGCCATCTCGGCTGCGACGCGATCACCGTCGAGCCGGGGATCGAGACCAAGCCCCTCGACCGTGTCGGGCCCACACACGAAGCAGGTTGGCATGTGGAGTCGGGGTAGATCGGAGACACCCTCGGGGATCTCGACGACGTCGCCCGACAGGTACCGGAACATGTCAGAGAGCGACGAGCCGCTCACCGGCGGCCACTCGCGGCCAGATCTCGTCGGGACCCATGGCGAGCACCTCGAGATCGATGGCACCGACGAGCATGCGGGCTTTGCCCGGCTTGTGAGCGATGTCGGCGAACCAGGCTCCGCGGTCGGCGGCAAGGCCGTCGAGAACGGCTTGTGGCATCCCGTCGGCCTCGTAGCCCAGGATCAGCGCAGCGACCTTGACGTCGGTGACGGTTGGCGCTCTCCCGAAGTGGCTGGCTCGGGCACCGGCGACTGCGGCAAGCGCCGCCATCACGTCGGCGCCACGCTCACCATCGCCGGGCTCGTAGGCGGATTCGGCGAGCAGGCGGTAGACGAACCCGGTGTCGGGGCCAGGCGTCCCGAAGGCACCGCCCCACGGAACGTCCTCGGGTCGGTTCAACTCGCCGGGTCGAGCGGGTGACCATCCCTCGGGTACGGACGGCTTGGCGACCGAACGAGGCAGATCGGCGTGTTCGAGTTCGATGTTCGGCTGTTGGCCCATGGCCGTGATGCTATCGGGTCGGGACAGCGGTACCGCTACACCGACTCCAGCCAGTCTGAGTACCGCTCGTTCTCGCCCCTGACGACACCCATGAACAGCTCCTGAGCACGCTTGGTGACGGGGCCCGGCTTCCCGACACCGACCGGCCGATCATCGACCTCGCGGATCGGGGTGACCTCGGCGGCGGTACCGGTGAAGAAGAGCTCGTCGGAGATGTACAAGTCGGATCGGAGCAGATCCTTCTCGACGACGGTGTAGCCATCGTCGCTCAACAGCTCGATCACCGAGTTGCGGGTGATCCCGTCGAGAATGCCGGCGGACAGCGGCGGCGTCAGCACCCGGTCGCCCTGAACGGCGAACAGGTTCTCCCCCGATCCTTCAGACACCTGACCTTCGGCATTGAGCAGCACGGCTTCGTCGTAGCCGTTACGGAGAGCTTCCTGTTTGGCCATGACCGAGTTCAGGTACTGACCGGTGCCCTTGGCGGCGGGGATGAAGCTGTCGTGACTGATGCGGCGCCACGACGAGACCGCGACCCGGATGCCGTTGGCGACGCCTTCCTCGCCCAGATAGGCACCCCACTCCCAGGTGGCCATGATGGTGTGGCAGGTGGCGCCGGCAGGGTTGAGGCCCATCGAGCCGGTGCCGTAGAACACGAGCGGACGCAGATAACACGACTGATGGCCGTTGGCCTTGATCAGGGCCTTGGCCTCGGTGACCAGCTTGTCGGAGTCCCACTCGATGGGTAGCCCGTACGCCTTTGCCGAGTTGACGAGCCGCACCATGTGATCGGTGAGCCTGAATACGGCAGGGCCCGAGTCGGTCTCATAGGCACGAATGCCCTCGAAGACCCCCGTCCCGTAGTGAAGACCATGGGCAAGGACGTGGATGGTGGCGTCGTCCCACGAGACGAGTTCGCCATCGAACCAGATGTTCTGTGTCGGCTCCATCTGCCGATTCTGGCATAGAGGCCGGTCGAACCAAATGGCCGGTGGTCAGCAGTGCTTGGCGTGCCAGTCGAGTATCGCCTCGAATCGCTCGATGCGGTGTCGCGGCTTACCGGACCGGGACATCTCGTGACCCTCCCCGGGGAACCACATCAGCTCGGTCTCGACCCCGAGGCGACGGAGCAGGACATAGAGCTGCTGGCCCTGGTCGATGGGGGTACGGAAGTCCGAGTCGGAATGGATGATCAGCGTTGGCGTCGTGACCGACCCGGCGTGCGACAACGAGCTGGCTCGCCACAACGCATCGTCACCGTCGGGCAGCTGGGCATCGACATAGAGACGATCGAACCACGGGCCGATGTCGGACGCGCCGCCGAACGAGACCCAGTTGTACAGGCCCCGCTCGGCGATGGCCGACGTGTACGAGCCGTCGACGGCGAGCAGGCGCACCGTGATCAGACCGCCATAGGAGCCTCCCATGACCCCGACGTGGTCGCGATCGAGACGGGGGTACTTGTCGAGGACACCTGCAAGGAACCCCTGCAGGTCTCGCAGATCCACCGGGTTCGCTTTCTGCCACTCCCCGCCGACTGCGCTCACATGGTCGTGGCCGTAGCCGTCGGAGCCCTGCGGGTTGCAGGCGACGACGCCATACCCGGCACCGGCGTACACCTGGAACTCATCGAAGAAGCCAACCCCGTACTGACTGGCCGGGCCGCCGTGGATGTTGAACAGCACCTTCACCGGCTCGTCTCCGGGAGGCAGATAGACCCAGCCATGAACAGGGCCGTCCTCGGTGTCGATAGTGACTTCGTCGGGCTCGACCAGCGTCACGGTCGACCTGAACTCCTCGTTGATCGAGGTCAGCCGCCGCTCCTCGCCGTCCTCCGACCACCACAGCTCGCCCGGATCGGTGATCTCGGAGGCGGTGAATGCGAGGGCGGAACCGTCGGGGCGAGCCGAGAAGCCCGTCACCATCCGGTCACCCCCGACCAGGGTGAGCGCTTGGGCGCCATCGAAGAGAACCGCACGGATCCGGCCGGAGTCGACCAGATATCCCATAGGGGCACCGTCGCTGGTCCACTGTGGAGTCGACGGGCTCAATGGCGGGCTGAAGGTGGTCACCGAGCGATCGTGATGCCCGGTGAGATCGGACCAGGAGTCGCCGTCGCGTCGGAACAGCCGAACAACGCCGGGCCAATCGAACACCCCGGTGTGACCAACAGCGTGGAGGACACCGTCGGGTGAGTACGACACGGAGTCCCATACTCCGACATCGCCGACCGGCACCGCCTCTCCCCCAGAGGCCGCCACTTCGAAGATCTGCGACCCGGAGTCCAGCCCGCGTGTCTCATGGCGGGCGCTGGTGAACGCG
>JABDIW010000331.1 GCA_013003515.1 Acidimicrobiia bacterium | reverse complement strand
GTCGATCTCGGCCTCGGCCTCTTTGCCGCCTTGATGACGTACGCCATCAATCTCGACTTCGGAAACGCGTTCCCTGATCTCTCCGGGCGGATCCGTCTCGGCATCGCCGTCGCCGTCGTGGTCCTGTTCTTCGCCGGCGTCCTCGTCCACGAGCTGAGCCACTCCCTCGTCGCCAAGGCGAAGGGCATCCCCGTCAACCGGATCCGGCTGTTTCTCTTCGGCGGAGTCTCCGAGCTCGAGAGTGACCCTGCCACTCCCCGCGACGAGTTCCAGATCTCCATTGCCGGCCCCATCGCCTCGCTGGCGGTGGCCGCCGTGTTCGGTGTCGTGTGGTTCCTGGTCCCGTGGGAACCGGCGATCAGGGCGGCCCGGGTGCTGACGCTGGCCAGCGCCGCCGTCGGGGTGTTCAACCTGGTGCCCGGGTATCCGCTCGACGGCGGGCGCATCCTCCACGCCGTGATCTGGGGGCGGACCGGCGACTCGCAGAAAGCAACCGCGATCGCCGTGACGTCGGGTCGAGTTGTGGCATGGGCCCTCATCGGAGTCGGGTTCTTCATCCTCACCGCCAATGGAGACCTCAGCGGTCTGTGGTACCTGTTCGTCGGCTGGTTCCTGCTCCAGCTCGCCACGGCAGCCAAGCGGCGGGCCGACGTCATCCACGGCCTCGAGGGTCTGTCGGTCGCAGAGGTCATGGCACCCGTCAGATACGCGATCCCTGGTGAGATGACGCTCGCCGACTACCGCGAGCTCTACATCTACGGCGAGCGCTATCCCACTCAGCCGGTGGTGGTCGACGGTCGTGTCCGCGGCCTGCTCGGAGCCGGCCAGCTCCGCGACGTTCCCGACGATCTCTGGTCGTCGACAACGGTCGCCGAGAAGATGAGCCCCATCGGTCCCGACGACGTCGTGACCGACTGTGTCCCGGTGGTCGACGTGCTCGACAAAGTCAACGAACCCGGCAAGCGCCTGGTGGTGACGGCTGGGGGCCGCGTGGCGGGGATCCTCAGCGTGACCGACGTGTTCGACAAAGCAGCGAGCCGCAAGTCGCTAGGGACAAGGGACTAGGGACTAGGGACTGTTCAGCTCTCTTATCACTCGCCTCTGGAGAGTGCTAACCTTGGCAGTCGCAATAACCGAGTGCTAAGTCCCGAGGAGGATATGCATGAAGCTCAAGCCGTTGGGCGACCGCATCGTGGTCAAGCCCAAGGAGGAGGCCGAGGGCCGCACCGCAAGCGGACTCGTGATTCCCGACACCGCCAAGGAGAAGCCGCAGCTCGGCGAGGTCCTGGCAACCGGTCCTGGTGACTTCCAGGACGGAGAGCGCGTCCCGATGGACGTCAAGGAGGGTGACCTGGTCTTCTATTCGAAGTACGGGGGCACCGAGGTCAAGTACGAGGGTGAGGACTATCTCATCCTGTCGGCGCGCGACGTGCTCGCCGTTCTGGGCTAGGAAGGACACATGGCAGCCAAGGAACTCAGATTCAATGAGGAGGCCCGTCGCGGTCTCCAGGCCGGTGTAGACAAGCTGGCCAACGTGGTGAAGGTCACGCTCGGCCCCAAGGGCCGCAACGTCGTGTTGGAGAAGAAGTGGGGCGCTCCCACCATCACCAACGACGGTGTCACCATCGCCAAGGAAGTCGAGCTCGAGGACCC
>JABDIW010000320.1 GCA_013003515.1 Acidimicrobiia bacterium | reverse complement strand
AGGCGAAGACACCTTCGGGCCACGAGACGAGGCCCGCCACGCCGACTCCGACCGCGGCCACGTCAACGTCCCAGACGCTCTCGATGCCCGCACGTGCGCAGTCGACGAGGCCGTCGGGCTCAGACGTGTTGGGAATCCGGGCTCTAGCGACGATCTCGCCTTCGCGGATGCGGACCGCGGCGAGCTTGGTGCCCCCGAGGTCGATGCCGACGAGGCTCACTCGACCTCGATCCGCGTGGGCCCTCCGGTTTCCGACTCCGGCTCGTCGCCACGGCGGACCTTGACCAGCTCGTCGATGAGTGCGCCGACACCGGCCACCACCTCGTACCCGGCCTTGATCATGTGGAGACCGGCCCGACGCAGCCCCACCCGGACCGCGTCACCGAGCTCGCCCGGATCTCGTTCCATCTCGTCGCTCATGGCGCCTCCAGGGCAAACGTGACTCGAAGAACGCCGTCGTCGAGTTTGGCCCGCTTCACCACCCTGCGCTTCAGCGAATCGGGCAAGACCAGAGACCGCTTGTAGGGCCCGACCGTTATGTACAGCTCGTCGTCCTGACGGAGGACTCCGACGTCGCCCTTCTCGGCGAACGGCATCTTCATCTCCACGATGACGTCGTCCCCGTCATTGGCGATCGTGAACGCCCTGCCACCGTTCATCCGCTCCACCGGGTCACGTTCGCCGTAGAGCTCGTCGGCCAGAATCCTCAGCATCTCCATGCCGACCATCTCCTGGTCGAAGAGACGCAGCTTCAAGATGTCGACGTCGGCGAAGCCGTCTGCGATCGCCTGGAGGTGGTCCTGCTGAATCTCCCTCCAGCGTTTGAAGTACGGGTCGGTCACGGAGTCCGGGAGCACACGGTTGACCACTACCCCGTCGACGGCATATCCGAAGAGCCCGAGGTAGGTGTAGGTGCGGCGAGCCTCGGCGATGACCATCTTCTCGGGGTTCAGCACCAGCCTCGCGGTGGTGATCTCTTCGTCGGCCAGGATCTCGCGGATGCCGTCGAGCCGGTCGTAGAAGTTCGACGCAGCCTCGAACACGCCGTCGTCGGCGATGGGCATCGAGGTCACCTTGTTGAGGACGGGTCGCACCACCTTGGCGACGCGGCGCCCCATGGGGAAGATTCGTTCCATGTACCACGAGAGCACCTCGGGCAGCGACAGCAACCGCAAGGTCTCGGCGGTGGGAGCGCAGTCCACGACGATGACGTCGTACTCCTCGGAACGCACGTGCTCACGAACGTCGGCGAGGGCGAACAGTTCGTCCATGCCCGGGAACACCGTCAGCTCTTCGGCCTGAACACCCTTGAGGCCGGTCCAGTCGAACAGCTCCGTGAGGTGGTCGCGGACTTCGCCCCACGACTCCTCGAGCCTCTTCTGCGAGTCGATCTGTTGTGCGGACAGGTTCTCGGTGATGATCGTCGGTCGATCTCCGAGGTCCCGCCCGAATGCGTCGGCGAGCGAATGGGCCGGATCGGTCGACATGACCAGAGCTCGATGGCCCAGATCGGCGGCACGAAGAGCGGTTGCGGCGGAAACCGTTGTCTTCCCGACGCCGCCTTTGCCGGTGACGAGAAGGACCCGCATCAGGCCCCTTCGGCTCGTTTCTTCAGTCCGCGGAGGGCGGTCGAGACGATGGTCTTCTCGGCCTGGCGCCTCAAGAACCCCGGCACGGTGAAAGCTGGGTCGACCTTCAGTGCGTACACGACCTCGGTGGTGCCGTCCTCGAGTTCGATGAACTCGTAGCTGCCCTCCATCGAGCGGATGTCGGGCCCTTCCTCTGCCTCCCACGAGAACCCGGTGTCCGAGCCGTGGTCGTAGGCGAGGGTGTAGGTGATCTCTTTGATCATCGCCTCGGTGACGAACGTCGCCCGCACCGGGCGACCCTCATCGTCTTCCTCGTGGATCTCGACGGTCTTGACCGCCGACGCCCACTCCGGATACGAGGCGAGATCGACAGCAACGGCTTCGACGTCCTCAGGAGAGGCGTCGACGACGATCGATTGAACCGTGCCTTCTGCAGCCATGGCAGCTCAGGCTAGCGACCCGGGCCACTCCATTCGTCGGGCCGGACGGCCGTCGGGTCACCAGTCGGGTTGGGGGATGATCCGACGTTGGTCGGGTGGTGAGTGGGGGTCGATGGCGCATCCGTTGCGGTGGATGGCGATGTGGTGGTGGTACCAGCACACAGTGGTCAGGTTCTCGGCATCGTGGGTGCCGCCTTGGCTTCTGGGTGTGATGTGGTGGACTTCGAGGCGGTAGCTGCTGGTGCAGCCTCCAATGGTGCAGCCGCCGTCGCGGCCGATGATGTAGCGGCGGAGTTTGGGGGGCACCACCCTGGTGG
>JABDIW010000308.1 GCA_013003515.1 Acidimicrobiia bacterium | reverse complement strand
GGCGGTCTCCCGATCCGGGAACCCGTAGCCTGGTACGGACCGTTTGTGATGAACACGCGCGCCGAGCTGATCCAGGCATTCGAGGACTTCGAAGCAGGGAAGCTCGGTCGCATCCCCCACACCGCTCCCGGCGACGAGATGCCGACCGACTGAGCAGGAGGAATCCATGACCGACACGCCCGACGACCTCAAACAGCGACTCACCCCGCTGCAATACAAGGTGACCCAGGAGGCGGGAACCGAGCGCCCCTTCACGGGGGAGTACTGGGACACCAAGACCGACGGCGTCTACCACTGCGTCGTGTGCGACACGCCGCTGTTCTCTTCAGAGACCAAATATGAGTCGGGCTCGGGGTGGCCGAGCTTCTTCGCCCCCATCGAAGGAACGAACATCACCGAGCACGTCGACAGCAGTCTGGGGATGGTCCGCACCGAGGCCGTGTGTGCGAAGTGCGGAGCACACCTGGGACACGTCTTTCCCGATGGACCTCGCCCGACCGGGCTTCGCTACTGCATGAACTCGGCGTCGATGAAGCTCGCCGCCGGGGAAACCGACGCGGCCTCGGACGAGAGCTCCGGCTGACCTACGGCCAGATGCCTCGCTGCTGGGTGGCGAGGGCACAGCGGCCGATGGCAACCACGTAGGCGGCGGTTCGCAGGGTCGGCGTCTCGACCTGCCCGTCATCGGGGTGGGCGTCGGCCCACTCCTCGCGGTACCGATCGATCGCAT
Source organism: Acidimicrobiia bacterium (assembly GCA_013003515.1). Classification (GTDB taxonomy): domain Bacteria; phylum Actinomycetota; class Acidimicrobiia; order Spongiisociales; family UBA5794; genus JABDIW01. The sequence goes on along the minus strand of JABDIW010000308.1, from coordinate 1,678 downwards.
CGCGCAACGCGGCCCGCTTGGTCACCACCTGCTCGGTGGCGCGATGCATCTTGTTGCGCAGCTTCTCCTGGACGACGTGCTCTTCCCACTGCTCGTTGTCGAGGTTCTGCACCCACTCGAAGTAGGACACGGTGACGCCACCGGCGTTGGCAAGGATGTCGGGCAGCACCGGGATCCCGCGCGCATCCAACGCAGCGTCGGCCTCGGGAGTCGTTGGCCCGTTCGCCAGCTCGAGGACGACCTTGGTGTCGACTGCATCGACGTTGTCCCGCGTGAGTGTGTTCTCCATGGCTGCCGGCACCAGCACGTCACACGGCACTTCGAGCACCTCGCCAGGATCGAGTTGCTTGACGCCGACGAAGTCGATCACGCTCCCGGTCTCGTCCTTGTGGGTCATGACACGGTTGATGTCGAGGCCGTTGGGGTCGTAGATGCCGCCCTTGGAATCCGACACGGCGACGATGACACAACCCGCATCGGAGAGCAGGTGAGCGGCGTGTCGCCCGGCGTTGCCGAACCCCTGGATGGCGACGGTGGCGCCCTCCAGAGTCTCCATGTCGGGGAGACCTCCCAGCTCGATGAAGTGGGCGAGCACGTAGACGCCGCCCTGGGCGGTGGCCGTCGACCTGCCGACCGAGCCACCGAGGTTGAGCGGCTTTCCGGTCACCACGGGGAGGTTGTTCGTGCCGGGGTGGGTCATGGTGTACGTGTCGTAGACCCATGCCATCGTCTGCTCGTCGGTGTACATGTCCGGGGCAGGGATGTCTGTGTACGGCCCGATGTTGTCGCCGAGCGCGGTGATGAAGCGACGGGTGAGCCGGGCCTTCTCGCGGCGTGACAGGCTGCGGGCATCGCAACTGATACCGCCCTTGGCACCTCCGAACGGGATGTCGACGAGGGCGCACTTCCATGTCATCCACGTGGCAAGGGCAGTGACCTCGTCACGGTCGACCGTCGGGAAGTACCGGATCCCGCCCTTTCCCGGTCCACGGGAGTGGTCGTGGAGCACCCGAAAGCCGGTGAAGATCTGGATGTGACCGTCGTCCATCAGGACGGGGAGGTGGACAACGACAGACCGCTCCGGCTCGAACAGCAGCTCCTCCATGCCCGGTGTGTCGAAGACATCGCCGAGGAACGGGACTGCCTGATCGAACTGAGTGCGAGCTACGTCGAGGGGGTTGATTCGCTCATCGGCGTTGACTGTCGTCGACAGGTTCATCGGAGTTTTTCCTCTCGAGAAGATCGGTACGCGTTCATCGTCGCAATCTGCTTCGGTCAACCGTAGGGCCAATGGTCAACCGATCCCCGGCATTTCGCGGCTTCGTAGCTACGGTCGCGGCGTGGACATCGGCGTCAACCTCGTTGAGAGTTATCTGCGGCTGACGGGTTATCTCACCCTCAGCGAGTTCGAGGTGCAGCGCCGACAGCCAGACGGCACCTTCAAGACCGTGACCGACATCGACGTGATGGCCATCCGGATGCCGGGTGAGGTGTTCGTCGGCGACCCGCACCGCGGCGACGACTGCGAGATGCTCCTGCTCGACGACCCGGTCCTTCGCCTCGAACCCGATTGCGTCGATGTCATCGTTGGCGAAGTCAAACAAGGCCACGCTCAGCTCAACCCGGGCATCAAGGATCACGGAGTGCTGCACTCGGTGCTGCGGCGGGCCGAGTGGCT
>JABDIW010000307.1 GCA_013003515.1 Acidimicrobiia bacterium | reverse complement strand
TCGTCACGGCGAAGAAACTCCCACCCCGAAGAGCCACGAGTTCTTCGATCCGAGCGAAGCCCCGGTCCCACCACCGGGGCTTTGCTCATGTCCGGGGTGGTCCCTCCAGAACGGCATCGATCCACCGCTCGACACTTCCCTCGCCGCCTGCGGGGTCGGCGCCGACCCGATACCAGGTGACGCCGGCCGCTTCGTACTCGTCAGGGTTCTCGGGGAAGTCACCAATCGCCGTCACATCGAAGGGGTCATCGGTTTCCCGATGCTCCAATACGTAGTCGAGCATCTCCCTGATGAGGGCCGGCGTCGTCGCGACGATCTGACCATCCGCGTCGACGGCGATGGGGGCAAGCCCGTCATACCGGGCGGCGCGCCGGAACGGCTTGCGATTGGGCCACATGCCGGCAACCCAGATGGGGATGCGCGGCTGCTGCACCGATGTGGGCCGAAACTGGACCTTCTTGATCTTGTAGTGGTCGCCTGAGTACTTGAACTCCTCCCCCGACCAGAGCCCGGTGATGATGTCGAGCGCCTCATCGAGCATGTCGCCACGCTTGACGGCGTTGGTCTCGTCTCCGAAGACCGCCATCTCGGGCCCGGGCGGGTACCCGATACCGACGCCGAAGGTGAAGCGGCCCTCCGACAGCATGTCGATCGACACGGCCTGCCGGGCCACGACCCAGGGGCGCCGCCGCGGCAGGGGGGTGACGAGCATCATCAGCCTCAGCCGCTCTGTCGCCGCTGCGATCGCGGCCATCGTCACCCACGGGTCGGCGACCTCGTTGCCTTTCCACACATAGATGTGATCCCACAACGAGATGCCGTCCCAGCCGGCCTCCTCGACGCCGGCCGCGAACTCAGCCACGTCACGAGGGTCGGCCCAGTGCCCGAAGTTGGGTATGTCAACTGCGTACTTCATGCGCTCTGTTCTAGTGGGAATGGTGCTCTGCCGCGGCCGGTTGTCTCAGCCGTCACACCAGGAGGAGCACATGGGGAAGTTCTCGATCTCGACGACCATCGATCGGCCACGCCACGAGGTGTGGCAAACACTTGCCGATCTCGGCTCGATCGAGGTGTGGAACCCGGGCGTCGTGAAGTCCTACTGGACGTCGGATCATCGGGAGGGGCTGGGAGCGGCCCGCCACTGCGACCTCAAACCATTCGGAACGCTCGAGGAACGGGCGACGGCCTGGGATCACGGCGAGCGATTGACGATCGACATCCACGAGCACACCAAGATGCCGTTCGATCGGGCCGAGGCCGACTTCGTCCTCTCCGACGAGGGAGGCGGCACCAGAGTCGACCTGCACTACAGCTACCACATGAAGTACGGGCCGATCGGCCGCCTGGTGGATCGCTTCGCCGTCCGCAAGCAGCTGATCAAGGGCCTCGGTGGCCTGTTGAAGGGCCTGAAAC
>JABDIW010000291.1 GCA_013003515.1 Acidimicrobiia bacterium | reverse complement strand
GCGCCAGGTTGACGTGTTGTTGGCCGGACCGGGAGGCAGTGAGCCATCCCAGGAGGCTGAGATTCTCGAGCTCGATCCGACCGTCCCTCTCGTTCTCGACGCTGCGGCCATTGCGCTTCACCGTGCGACTCCGCCATCCCAGCCACGCGTGCTGACCCCACACGAAGGCGAGTTCGCGAACGAATTCGGTGACCTCGGCGGGGATGTCGTCACCCGGGCCCGAGCTGCGGCGCAACGGAGCCAGAGTGTCGTCATCCTCAAGGGGCCCCAGACGGTCGTTGCGGCCGCCGACGGCCACGCGACAATGCACGATCGACCCAACCCCCACCTCGCAAAGGCCGGCACCGGCGATGTACTCGCCGGGCTTGTCGCCGGTCTAATCGCCCAAGGTATGCCCGTCTTCGAAGCGGCGTCGGCCGCCGTGTGGATCCATGGCGAGGCCGGCGCCCGCTGCGGGGTTGGCTTGACCGCCCCTGATCTCGAAGCCGTGATCCCGTCGATCATGGCGGATCTGCTGGAAGGCCGGAACGCATGACCAGCCGAACGTTCAAAACCGCAGTCGGCCTTGCCGGCGCCGGCGCTGCGCTCGCCGGAGGGCATCAGGCGCTCCTTCGGAAGTGGCGTGACAATCCGGACCCTCTGAACGGCAAGCCGGCCACGTTTCCCGATGGTGAGTCCCGGTTCGTCGAGACCCCTGACGGCGCAACGATTCATACGGTCACCGCCGGCAGCGGCCCGACCGTTGTCCTGGTGCACGGGATCACCGTGAACATGGCGCACTGGGGACTGATCGCGGAGCGGCTCATCACCTCCGGTCATCGCGTGATTGGAGTCGACCAACGCGGTCACGGGCAATCCATCGTGGGATCCGCTTCCTACAGCCCTGAGCTACTCGGCGACGATCTGGCCGCCGTCTTTGAACAGCTCGACATCACCGACGCGGTGCTGGCCGGGCATTCCATGGGTGGCATGGCGTCGATGACGTTCGCGATTCGTCATAGCGATCTTGCCCGAAGGGTTCTTCGGGGTCTTGTCCTGGTTGCGACCACGCCCGAACTACCTCGCTTGCGCACGGAGCTCGGAATCGTCGCCGTGCCCAAGAACATCACAACGCGATATCGCGTCGGCGCCGGACTCACGACGTTCGGTGCAGAGCCGAGCCTCAACATGATCGATGAGACACTCGCCATGGCCAACGAAACCCCGTTCGCGAACCGCAGAATCGCAGGACGCGGCCTACGCGGATTCGATATCGAGGACCAACTCGGCAGTATCACCCAGGAAACGATCGTTCTGGCGGGCACACGGGATCTGGTCACACCCATGGCAGGGAACGTCGCAATCGCCGAAGCGATCCCGAACGCCAGCCTGATCAAACTCGAACACGCCGGTCACTCCCTCATCTGGGAACGAGCCGACGACGTGCAGGGAGCCATCGAGCACCTGTCATCAGCCGTTCCGGCCGTGGCTTAGAAGTCGAGGGAGAGCAGAGGGGCGACGCGCTCCTCCGGGACTCCACACCTCGCGAAGAGAGCGAACACTTCCTCATCGGTCGCCGAGAGTGCATCCACCAGTTCTTCCTGGCGGGACAGGCAGTCCGCCTCCTCTGGAGTGAAGCCGAGCGGAACGAGTATGGCGACGATCTGATCGCGGATGGTTCGTTCCTCGGGGAGCACTTCATCGACAGCGTCATCAAAGTCCTCCATCAGCGCCGGGTCCTCACCGACCCCACACTTCTCGAACAGATACAGCGTGACCCTGTCGTTGGCTTCCTCGTACTCTGGGGTCGCATCAATGGCCTCCATGGCGGCAATGTCGGCGTCGAGAATGTCGTAGCCCACTTTCTCGAACTCCGCGGCGAGACGCTCAAATCCGGCGGCTGACGTAACCACGGCGTCCATCATGTCCGCTGGCGCCAGATCGACCGCAATGGCCATCTTCTGCCGGGCATTGTTCAGGCGCGACTCAACTTGTTCTGGGGTCGGGACTCCCCCGCTCGAAAACTCGTCGAGAGCCGCCTGCACCTCTTCGGCCGCCTTGCAGAATTCGTCGTCGCTGTCCGGCAGGTCCTGCGGCTCTTCCTTGGGGTCGGCGGATTGCTCGTCCTTGGGCTCCTCAATCGGCTCGACGACCGGCTCTGCGTCGTTGGTGTCGCCGTCGGCAGCATCGCCGACCGGCAGGGTCGCGGCCTCGGCGTCGTCCGCAACAAC
>JABDIW010000268.1 GCA_013003515.1 Acidimicrobiia bacterium | reverse complement strand
ATGGCATCGGCGGCGCCTCGATCCTGGCTTCGGCCTCGTTCGACGAATCGTCGGGCGCCAAGCGACCGTCCGTGCAGGTCGGGGACCCGTTCGAGGAGAAGAAGCTGATCGAGGCCTGTCTCGAGCTGTACGAGCGGAAGCTGGTGGTCGCCGTTCAGGACCTGGGAGCCGCCGGGATCTCGTGTGCGACCAGCGAGGTCGCCGGAGGCAGTGGCATGGGCATGGATGTAGCGCTCGACGCCGTCCACCTTCGCGAGCACGACATGAACCCTGGCGAGATCCTCATGTCCGAGTCACAGGAGCGGATGCTGGCGATCGTCACGCCCGATGATGTGGACGAGGTCCTCAAGCTCGCCGAGAAGTGGGAGATCGACGCAGCCGTCATCGGGACGCTCACGGAAGGGCCGTTGCTGCGTATCGAGGCCGCCGGAGAGCTCGTAGCCGAGGTACCCGCCGCGTCGCTTGCCGACGATGCCCCCATCTATCACCGCCCCCTGCAACGTCCCGAAACGCTCGATGCCACCTGGGAGGCAGGGCCGCACATCCCGGCCGACCTCGACGTCGCCGACGCACTGCTCCAACTCCTCGACGACCCCGCCATCGGGGACCGCTCCTGGATCTACGAGCAGTACGACCATCAGCTCTTCCTCAACACGGTCGTCGAACCCGGCCACGACGCCTCACTGCTGAGGGTGAAGGGAACCGACAAGGGGCTGGCGGTGTCGACCGACGGAGACGGGCTCCGCTGTCTCCTCGACCCGCGTCGGGGCTCGGCACGCATCGTCTTCGAAGCCGCCCTCAACGTGGCGGTGACCGGTGCCCGGCCACTGGCAGTCGTCGACAACCTCAACTTCGGGAATCCGGAGAAGCCCGAGGTGATGTGGCAATTCGTCGAATCGGTCGAGGGGTTGTCGGAGGCGTGTGAAGCGCTCGGCATACCGGTAGTCGGCGGGAACGTGTCGTTCTACAACGAGACGGACGGCACAGACATCCTCCCTTCCCCTGTCGTCGGATTGCTCGGTCTCGCCGACCCGGTGCCCGAGTCGCCGCCCCGTCTCGACGCTGCAGCCGAAGGAATGCAGGTGTGGCTCGTCGGGGCCGAAGACTCCGCAGACCTGGCCGGCTCAGCATTGGCGCGAGTCGTCCTCGACAACCGGGCAGGGCGTCCCGCACCTGTCGACCCGGACCTGGGCCCGGGCGTGATCGCCGCCGCCGCCGACCTGGCCAGGACATGCCCCGTCGTTCACGACATCTCCAGCGGTGGGCTTGCAGTCGCCGTGGCCGAGATCGCCATCCGCTCCGGGGTCGGGATCACCATCGACATCACCGATGCCGATGCCCTGTTCTCCGAGGGCCCGCACCGCATCGTCGTGTGCACGCCAACCGGCCTCGATGACGTCGGTGTCCCGGCGAGGAGGATCGGCACTGTCGGCGGCGATGCCATCATCCTCGGCGACGCGGCGGTGGACGTGGAGCGGGCAGCCACGGCGTGGCGCGATGCGCTCCGCCGCCGACTCGACTGAACGGGATTAGCCCCGTACCCCGGTAGGTTGAACACCCCATGACCGGCGCTCCCACCGTTTGTTATCGCCATTCCGATCGCCCCACCGGACTCTCGTGCACCGAGTGCGGCAAGCCGATCTGTGTCGAGTGTTCGCGCGACGCCGCAGTGGGCCAGAAGTGCCCGGAATGTGCCCGCCACACCGGCCGGGGCCGCGTCGTCGACGCCCGCCAGGCGGTGCGGGGACCATCGTTCGAGACCTCGCCAGTGACCTTCTCGATCATCGGTCTCACCGTCCTGGTGTTCTTCTTCACCTCCGTCATTCCGTCCGAGGCAGGCGACGACCTGTGGCGCCAACTCGTGTTCTTCGGGCCATTGATCGAGGACGGCGAGATCTGGCGCATGCTGACGGTGACCTTGCTTCACGGCTCGTTCCTGCACATCGGGTTCAACATGTACGCCTTGTATCTGTTTGGGCCACTCCTCGAGCGACAGACCGGATCGGTGCCCTTTGCGACCATGTATCTGGCGTCGGCGGCGGCAGGCTCGCTCGCTTCACTGCTCTTTGGCGAAGCCGTGCCGGCCGTGGGCGCTTCAGGCGCCATTTTCGGCCTCTTCGGAGCCTGGCTCTTCGTGTCCTACAAGATCCGATCCACCCCGGCGGGCAGGGCCATGTTCAACCAGTTGTCGGTGCTGCTGGCGATCAACCTGGCGCTGCCGTTCTTCGTGTCCCGCATCGACTGGCGCGCCCACCTCGGTGGCCTCGCCGGTGGCATCCTCATCGCCTTCCTGTGGAGCCAGCTGGCCGTCGGCCGGCCCAATGCCAAGGCGATCCGCACCGTGACTGCAGGCGCAGTGCTGGTCGCGTCGCTGGCCGTTGCCATCGCAGTCTGATCCGGCGGTGCGTCGTCACTGGCGCCACCTACAATCGCCGCCTGTGGCGGACCTCCCCTCGAGTCGACCAGGCGAGTCCTGTGGCGTGTTTGGCATTCACGCCCCAGGAGCCGACGTGGCGCGGCTCACCTACTTCGGTCTCTTTGCGCTTCAGCACCGCGGTCAGGAGTCGGCAGGCATAGCCGTGTCCGACACCGAGACCATGACGGTGTACAAGGACATCGGCCTCGTCGCCCAGGTGTTCGACGAGGCGACGCTCGCCGGCCTCCGCGGAAACACCGCGATCGGCCACACCCGCTACTCGACGACCGGGTCGTCGGTATGGGCCAACGCTCAGCCCACATACCGCCAGGTCGGTCAGAACGGCCTCGCCCTGGCGCACAACGGCAACCTCACCAACACCCGTGACCTGGCAGACCGGGTCGGCAAGCTCTTCGCCACCACCGACTCCGAGCTCATGACCGAAGCGATCTCCCAGGACATGATCAAGAACGAGACAAGCCTCGAGGACGCGCTCGTTTCGGTGTTGCCGTCGTTCGAGGGTGCCTTCACCCTCACCGTCATGGACCGCTCCACGTTGGTCGGCGTCCGCGATCGTCACGGCTTCCGTCCGCTCAGCCTGGGGAAGCTCGGCGATGGATGGGTCCTCGCATCGGAGACCGCTGCGCTCGACATCATGGGGGCCACCTTCTTCAGAGACGTCG
>JABDIW010000262.1 GCA_013003515.1 Acidimicrobiia bacterium | reverse complement strand
GAGCGCCGCTGCCTGGCGTGGCCGTCATGCTCGACAGCACCGAGGTGCCGTCGGCTACGGTCTACACACAGGCGAACGGTAACTACCGTTTCGCGCTGCTGCCGGCCGGTTCTGCTGCCTACACCCTGACCTTCTCGCTCGAGGGCTTCCAGACCGTCGTGCAGGAGAACGTCGACGTGCGTCTGGGCCTCAACTCCCAGATCGACGTGACGATGGCGCTGTCGTCGGTCGAGGAGACCGTGACCGTCACCGGTGCATCACCGATCGTGGATGTCAAGAAGACCGGTACGGGCACCAACCTGTCCGAGGAGTACATGCAGTCGATCCCGTCCGCGCGTGACCCCTGGGTCATGATGCAGCAGACGGCCGGCCTGCAGGTCAGCCAGGAGAACATCGGCGGCTCGGAGTCGGGCCAGCAGTCCGGTTTCTCGCGTGGCGGCGCCGATCGCGGCTCCGACAACATGTGGACGTACGACGGCGCCGAGATGACGGACATGTCCGCCACGGGCGCGTCGCCCATGTACTACGACTTCGACGCGTTCGAGGAGATCTCCGTCTCGACCGGCGGTAACGATCCGTCCGTGCAGAGCGGCGGCATCAAGATCAACTTCGTGACGAAGCGTGGTGGTAACGAGTGGCGCGGGTCCGGCCGCTTCTACCTCACCGAGGGCGACTGGCAGAGCCGCAACGTCGGCGACCCCGACACGGGTGAGCTGATCGGCGACTTCACCGCGGAGCAGTTGATCCCGGGTTACATCGGTGACTCGATCAACAACATCAAGGACTTCGGTGGAGAGCTGGGTGGCCCGCTGGTCAACGACCGCGTGTTCGTGTGGGGTGCCTACGGCAAGCAGGACATCAAGCAGAACGTCGGCATCTCGCCGGACAACACGCAGCTGAAGAACATCCACGGGAAGGCCAACTTCCACCTGGGCGACAACATGGTCGCCAACTACACGTTCCTGGATGCCGGCAAGACCAAGCAGGGTCGCGGAGCTTCTTCCCGCAGGCCTCCGGCAACGACCTGGAACCAGGGTGGGAACTGCTGCATCCACACCGGCAAGGTCCAGTACACGATCGACGACAACAACTACGTCGAGGCGCTGTACAACTTCAACAACCTGGGCTTCTTCCTGGAGCCGCAGGGTGGTCGTGACGTCACCGTCAGCTACGACCTGGGCACCGGTATCTGGGGCGACAGCTACTACTTCTACGACACGAAGCGGCCGCTGAAGAACGCCCGCCTGGACGCGAACACGTACAAGGCCGGCGCTGACGTCGACCACGAGTTCAAGTACGGGTACAGCTGGCGCAACGCCGAGACGAACTCGATCTCGGGTGCTGCGAACAGCTCGGTGGCGTTCTTCCTCGAGGGCGTGCCGTACGCGGCTCGCCTGGTGGGCAACGCGTTCGACAACTACAAGAACGTGCG
>JABDIW010000222.1 GCA_013003515.1 Acidimicrobiia bacterium | reverse complement strand
CAGCGCGAAGTGGCGGTCGCCGAACTTGACCGTGTGGCCGGCGTTGTCGCCGCCCTGATAGCGCACCACCGCGTCGTAGGCCGGGCAGATCAGATCGACGATCTTGCCCTTGCCCTCGTCACCCCACTGCATGCCGAGAACGACGGTGCTGGACATGGCTAGCCTGCGCTTCTCACCGAGCCCCGTAGCGAGCGGGCGTAGGCGCTTGGAGATGTGGGGCTTGCCGAGCGAGGGCACCGCAGGCGTACTCGAAGTACGCCGAGGATGACCGACCGAGGGAAGTCACGCAGATTCAAGTGCATACGTTCGCGCAGTAGGGACTTGGTGAGAAGGGCAGGCTAGATCTCGAGGTAGACGAACCGGCGCAGCGGCTCGATCCGCCGGCTGACCGACTCGGCGTCGGGCTCGATGAGCCACAGCGCGGCGGCGATGGAGGACATGAGCGAGTTGCCGTCCTGCGGCGTGAAGCAGAAGCCGGTGAGCTCGCGCCCGCCACGCACCAGCAGCGTCGGCAGCACCACCACCGCCTGCGACAGGATGCGGCCGTAGTAGCCATGGTCGCGGCCGAAGCTGAAGATCTGGTTGGCGTAGTGCTTGTCGGTCACCGCCACCCGATGGTTGTCGCGCAGCCGCGTCTCGATCTCGGCGGCGTCGGTGTCGCGGTGGAGCCGGAGCTGGAACCAGATCGAGTGCATGTACTGGGTGTTGAGCTTCACCGCGCTCGAGAACAGGTCCAGGTCGAGGTCCAGCGTCTGGAACAGGCGGTTGGCGTCACGGGCGTGGTGGGTACCGAACTGGGCGTCGTCGTGACGGCCGACGTAGGGCGCCGGCACGTAGCTGCCGATCTGGGTGATGTCGTTCGCCCGCCGCATGCAGACGAAGCTGGCCCGATCCAGGTTGTAGCCCGCCTCGCCGTCGTCGCAGACGGTCTTCACCAGGGTGGTGATGTTGTGGGTGTTGCAGGAGACGATCTGGATGAAACGATCCTCGCCCTCGACCAGGGTGGCGTCGTTGACGCCGCGGGCATAAGGTTTGCCGAAGCCGG
>JABDIW010000199.1 GCA_013003515.1 Acidimicrobiia bacterium | reverse complement strand
CCGGGTGGTCATTCGCCCCACCGGGCATCGTCCCACCATCGTCGACGAGGTCGTGCTGGTGGGTTTGGGTGCCTTTCTCGGCTGGAGGATCGGGACCTGGCCCGCGCTGCTCGGGCTCGCCATCGCCGTCGCCTGGGATGGGCTCCTCCCGCATCGAGCCGGTCGCCGGACGTATGCGGTGAGTCTCCTCGTCATCGTTGCCGGGATGCTGACCGCACTCGGACTGGGTGAGCCCGATTGGGAGTGGATCGCCCCGACCGTCGGCGAGATCGTGGTTCTCGCCATCGGAGTGGTGGGCGCCGTTGTGGCCTACTCGACAGAACACCCCACGTCGGTCGGTGACCTCACAGGTGAGCCACTCAACCGGCAGCGACTCCACATGGGCCGGATCCTCGGGGCGGGCATGGCGCTCGCTGCCTTTGCCTGGCTCGGAGGCCCGGGAATCGTTGGAGCGATCCCGTTGTGGGCTGCGTTCGTCGGAACCGCGGCGTCGCGGTTCCGCTCAGAAGAGCGCTGAGGTCAGCTGCTTCCGGTATGACTGGGTGAGCGGATGGTCGACCCCGAGCACGTCGAAGATGTCGAGCATTCCTTGGCGGGCCTCGTCCATGAGCGGGGACTTCTCCCTCACGAGCCTCAACATCTGATCGAGCGACGGCTCGTACTCGCCCTTGGCGGCCAGCGCTTTGGCCAGATCGAGCCGGGCGTCACCGCTCTCGGGCGCAGCGTCGACGCGTGACTCGAGCTCGGCGATGTCGGACCCGTGGGTCTCGGTGATCCGGGCTGCGGCCTGGAGCCGTTCGACGTCGGGAGTCGGTGCCAGCTTCCCGAGTGCGATCAATGCCTCTTCCGACTCGTTGCGAGCGATGAGCAGGCTGGCAAGGCCGGTCCCGGCGTCGGGATGATCCGGCTGTTCGGAGAGGACTTCCCGAAACAGATCCTCGGCTGCGGCGAGGTCGCCGGCGAGCGCCGCGTCGCGGGCCGCTTCCACCTTCTTGTCCAGCTCGGAGGGGAGGAGTGCCGTGATCCAGTCGCGTACCTGGGCTTCGGGGACGGCACCGGTGAACTGCGACACCGGCTGTCCCTGGCGAAAACCGATGACGTTGGGGATGCCCTGGACGCCGAACTGCCCGGCCAACTCCTGATTGGCGTCGACGTCGACCTTGACCAACTCGAAGGCGCCGCTGTACTCGATGGCCAGCTTCTCGAGGATCGGCCCGAGCACCTTGCACGGCCCGCACCACTCGGCCCAGAAGTCCACGACAACGGGGACCTCGTGGCTGCGCTGGAGGACGGCCTGCGGGAAGGCGGCGGTGTCGACGTTCGAGACGAAGGATTCCATGGGAGATGGAGGATACCAACGCGGTGTGGTGCTACCGTCCGTTGTCATGACGGACGCACCGTTTGGAACAATTCTCACCGCAGTAATCACCCCCTTCGACGACGACAACCGTGTCGACTACGGCGTCTTCTATCGCCTCTGCCGGCACCTCCTCGACACCGGTTCTGATGGTGTGGTCGTGAGCGGCACCACCGGCGAATCGCCGACGCTGTCGGTCGCCGAGAAGGTCGCCCTGTACAAGACCGCCGTCGAGGCGGTCGGAGACCGGGGGACAGTCGTCGCCGGCACCGGGACGTATGACACCGTCGAGTCGATCGAGCTCACTCGCCGTGCCGTCGACGTGGGGGTGCATGGAGTGATGGCGGTCACGCCGTACTACTCGAAGCCGCCGCAGGAGGGTCTGTTCAGGCACTTCACCGCGATCGCCGACGCCGCCGAGGTCCCGGTCCTGCTGTACAACATCCCGGGACGCACGTCTCGCATCATCGAGATCGACACGCTGGTCCGCCTCGCCGGTCACGACGGCATCGTCGCGGTGAAGGACGCCGTCGACGACATCGAGTTCACCAGCAAGGCGATCTCGGCGCTGCCCGACGACTTCGCCGTGTACTCCGGCTCTGATTCCATGACGCTGGCCATCGTCGAGGCGGGAGGCGTGGGCGTCGTGTCCGTCACTGCCCATCTCGCCGGTCGCACCATCGCAGCCATGCTCGATGCCGCCGCCGCCGGAGACTGGGACGAGGCGCGTCGTCTCAACGAAGTTCTGAGCCCATTGAACGCAGCGCTCTTCGCCGAGCCCAACCCGATGCCCCTGAAGGGCGCGCTGACCCGCGTGTGGGAGCCGGTCGGCTCACCGCGGCTCCCGCTGATTCCCGCCGTCGACGCCACCGTCGACACGGCCGTCCAGGCCCTCGACTCCATCGGGTGAGCACCTCCGTCACGTTCCTCGGTGGCCTCGGGGAGATCGGTCGCAACTGCGCCGTTCTCGAGGTCGACGGAACCCTGGCCCTCATCGATTGTGGGCTCATGTTCCCGGAAGAGGACATGCTGGGTGTGGACCTCGTCTTGCCCGATTTCTCCTCGGTCGTCGAGAGGGCATCGGACGTGGCGTGCGTCGTGCTCACCCACGGCCACGAGGACCACGTCGGTTCCTTGTCGTACTTCCTCCGTGAGGTCAACGTGCCCGTGTTCGGGACACCGATGGCGGTCGAGTTCGCTCGGAGCCGCATCGAGGAGCACGGCATCAAACCCGACCTCCATGCCGTCGAGTACAACGAGTGGGTCGACCACGGCGGGCTCCGCTTCGCCCTCGTGCAGGTGTCCCATTCGGTGCCGCAGGCGGCCGGGGTCGTCTTCGAGACGCCCGAAGGCCTGGTCATGCACTCGGGCGACTTCAAGCTCGACCCGACCCCCATGGACGGGAACCCGACGGATCTGCCCACCTTTGCCGGGTTCGGGCGCCAGGGCGTGCGACTCCTCCTCGGCGACTCCACCAACGCCGAGCGTCCCGGCTTCGTGCCGTCCGAGTCGTCGCTGGGCCCACATCTCGATGCCATGGTCGCCCAGGCCGAGGGCCGGGTCATCCTCGCCTGCTTCTCATCGCACGTGCACAGAGTCCAACAGGCGATCAACGCCATGGCGGCGGCGGGGCGCAAGGTCGCCTTCCTCGGCCGGTCGATGTTGCGCAACTCGGCGACGGCCGTCGAGCTGGACCTGCTGAAGATCCCCGACGGGCTCGTCGTGGAGATGGACGAACTGCTCGAGCTGCCGCAGAGCGAACAGGGCGTCATCTCGACCGGAAGCCAGGGAGAGCCGTTCGCCGCACTGTCACTCATGGCCGCCTGTGAGCATCGGCATATCGATCTCGACGACGACGACACCGTCATCATCTCGGCGACGCCCATCCCCGGCAACGAGACCCGGGTATCGCGGGTCATCAACAACCTCATCCGCATCGGCGTCACGGTGTTCCACTCCGGGAATGCGACGGTTCACGTGTCTGGGCACGCCGCTGCCGAGGAGTTGCGCACGTTCCTCAATGTGGTTCGT
>JABDIW010000190.1 GCA_013003515.1 Acidimicrobiia bacterium | reverse complement strand
GACCGCTACTCCGTCGAGGTGATCTGACTCAGCTGCGAGGGACCTGGGTCCAGGGCAGTTCCTTGTCGACGCGAGGCTCTCCGGGAAGGCCGAGGACCCGCTCGCCGATGATGTTCCGCATGATCTCGGAGGTCCCCCCCTCGATGGAGTTGGCGCGAGTTCTCAGGAAGCGGCGGCGTATGTCCTCGCGAACATCGTCCGGGGTCTCCGGCTGGATGAACTCGTACGTGTCGTACAGCATCGCTTCGGCACCGAGCAGCTCGGTGGCCAACTCGTAGATCCGCTTGTTGAGCTCTGCGTAGTGGAGTTTGGCGGTCGATCCTTCCGGCCCCGGAGTTCCGGCGTCGCGGTTGTGGAAGGCGCGCAGGTTGGTGAGGCGGGCCGCCTCTGCCTCGGTCCACAGCTTCATGACCTTGTCGCGGGCTGCGTCGTGGCCCCCGCGCTGTGCGAACACGTCGACGAGGTCGCTGATCGGCCCCGAGCCTCGCGGTCCGACGCCGCCGCCGATGGCGACCCGCTCGTTCATGAGTGTGGTCAACGCCACCCTCCAGCCCTCGCCGACCCCGCCGATCCGATTGGCGTCAGGGATGCGAACGTCCGTCATGTAGACCTCGTTGAACTCGGCCTCACCCGTTATCTGGCGGAGCGGCCGGATATCGACTCCGTCGGCCTCCATGTCCATCAGGAAATACGTCATCCCGAGGTGCTTGGGCACGTCCGGATCGGTACGGGTCACGACCATTCCCCACTTCGAGAGGTGGGCGACCGTTGTCCATACCTTCTGCCCCGACACCACCCATTCGTCGCCGTCCTTGATGGCCCGGGTCGCCAGACCGGCCACATCGGACCCGGCGCCTGGTTCAGAGAACAACTGGCTCCAGATCTCCTCGCCGGTGAACAGCGGCTCCAGGTATCGGCTGTGTTGCTCTTCGGTGCCGTGGGCGAGCAACGTCGGTGCTCCCATGCCATGTCCGATGACGTCGACGAAGCGAGGGAGGGGCGCCCCGGCCGCTTCGAGGGCTGCATCGACGTCGTGCTGGACTCGCGGGGCCAGGCCGAGGCCACCCTTGCCCTCCGGAAAGTGAACCCAGGCCAGGCCCATGGCGAACTGTGCGCGCATGAATGCCTCGCGGTCCGTCGGGTCGTTCTCGGCGAGCAGCTGTTCGACGAGGGCACTGACGTCGGTCATCGGACTCCTTGGCTGACGGATGGGGGAGCGTACCGGATCCGGTCCTCCCACGACCGGGTCGGTTTGCACTTTCATACGCATACGTGAATAGTATGCAGTATGGGAATACGAGCAGCCGTCTTTGGCGCTTCGGGTTACGCCGGCGGAGAGCTGGTGAGGCTCATCGATGCGCATCCGTCGATGGAGGTCTCCCATCTCGCCGCCCACAGCGCTGCCGGCAGACCTCTCGGTGAGCTCCATCCCCACCTCGGTGGCTCGCACCGCCAGCTGCAGTCGCTCGACGCCGACGCCGGGTCACCGGAAATCGCCTTTCTGGCGCTGCCCCACGGGGCGTCGGGGGAGTTGGCGGCCGATCTGGCGGCCTCAGGTGCCATCGTCGTCGACCTGGGCGCCGATCATCGGTTCGCAGACCCGGCGCTGTTCGAGGCCACCTATGGCTCTCCCCATCCCCATCCCGGCTCGCTGACGGACTGGGTGTACGGGCTACCCGAGCTGGTCAGCGTGGCCGGGGCAACCCGGGTGGCCGTCCCCGGCTGCTACCCGACGGCGACGACGCTGGCATTGGCGCCCCTCGTCGGTTCCGGAGCCGTCCTGTCGGACGGGGTGGTCGTCGACGCCCTCAGCGGTGTCTCCGGTGCTGGTCGCTCCACGAAGGAGGCGACCGCCTTTGGTGCCGTCGCCGAGTCGGTGCGGGCCTATGGCGTTGGCACCCACCGCCATCGTCCCGAGATGGAGGATGCCGTGTCGCGTATCACGGGCATCCGGCCCGCCATCGTGTTCACGCCGCACCTCGTTCCGATGCAACGGGGGCTTCTGGCCACCGTGTACGCCCGCCTTGCCGACGGTGTCGGGTTGGCCGACCTCATGGACGTCTACTCCGATGCATATGGCGAAGCTCCATTCGTATCCGTCGGCACGGAGTCTCCACAGACCCGTTGGGTCGTCGGCTCGAACAAGTGCCTGATCGGTGTCTTCGTCGACGAGCCCACCGGCACCGCGGTGGTCGTCTCGGCGATCGACAACCTGGTGAAGGGGGCAGCGGGTCAGGCCGTGCAATGCGCCAACCTCGTCACTGGCCTCGATGAGGCGGCCGGCTTGACCCCGGTGGGGTGGATGCCATGAGCACCGGGCACTCGTCGCCCAACCCGGTCAAGACCCGCATCGCGACGGGGATGGGGAAGGCGCGCATCCTGTCGGAGGCGCTCGACTTCATCAAGCAATACCGCGGATCGACCGTGGTCATCAAGTACGGCGGTTCGGCGATGGTCGACCCCACCCTCCGCAACACGTTCGCCGATGACGTCGCCCTTCTCCACTACGTGGGAATGAAGCCGGTGATCGTCCACGGTGGTGGGCCCCACATCAACAGTGCACTCGCCGAGCGTGGCATCGAGACCACCTGGATCGATGGGCTTCGGGTCACTGATGCCGACACGTTGCGGGTGGTCCAATCGACGCTGATCGGAGAGCTGAATCCCGATATCGTCCGGCTGGTCAATGCACACGGCGCGGTGGCAGCCGGCATCAACGGGCTCGACGGCAACCTCTTCGCCGCCACTCAACGAGATGAGCGTCTTGGTTTCGTCGGTTCCATCACGACCGTCAACCCGACGCTCGTCAAGGACCTTCAGTCGCAGGGCTACGTCCCGGTGGTTGCTCCTCTTGCTCGGGGAGAACAGGGTCAGACCTTCAACGTCAATGCGGATGCGGCGGCTGCGGCCCTCGCCACCTCGATCGGTGCCGCCAAGCTCGTGTTCCTCACCGACGTCGAAGGGCTGTATCACGACCTCGGTGACGCCGACAGCCTGATTTCGCAGATGGTGCTGAAGGAGCTCGAGGCATTCATCGAGTCCGGGAGTGCTTCGAGCGGCATGATTCCCAAGCTCGAGGCTGCGGTGGACGCCCTCGAGGGGGGCGTGGACCGGGTCCACGTGCTCGACGGGCGAGTGCAGCACGCCGTGTTGCTGGAGATCTTCACGCCCGAAGGCATCGGCACCATGGTCACCAGGGGGTCGGCGTCGTGAACGGCTCGACCGCGGCCCGGCGTCGAGCATTGCGTCGCATCGTGTCGGAGTCTGCAGTGTCCAACCAGGCGGAGGCCGTCGCCCGCCTGGCCACCGAGGGCTTCGAGGTCTCCCAGGCAACTGTCTCGCGCGATCTCGACGCCGTGGGTGCCGTGAAGGTGACGACGGGCGACGGGACCCGGTACCGCATCGGCCCTGTTCCAGCCGTGCGGCACGAGGAGCTTTCACAGCGGCTGGCGGGGTTTGCGGAGCGGATCGACGGCTCGGGCAATCTGGTCGTCATCCACACTCCGCCGGGAGCCGCCCATCTGGTGGCCGGTGCGTTGGATGGCGCTTCGCTCCCCGAAGTGCTGGGAACGGTGGCAGGAGACGACACGGTGCTCGTTGTGGCAGCCGCGTCGCGCGGAGCAGGCAAGTTGGTGCAAACGCTCGAGACATTGGGAGGTCTGGCATGAAGGTGGTCCTGGCGTACTCGGGGGGTCTCGACACCTCGATCATCCTGAGGTGGCTTCAGGAGACATACGACGCCGACGTCGTGGCGTACACGGCCGACGTCGGTCAGGGCGAGGAGGTGGATGAGGCCATCGAGAAGGCGTACGCCACCGGGGCCGTGGAGGCGATCGCCGAGGACCTCACCGAGGAGTTCGTGTCCGATTACGTGTTCCCGGCGTTGCGTGCCAATGCCATCTACGAGGGCTACTACCTGCTCGGGACGTCGCTGGCCAGACCGGTCATCGCCAAAGGCCTTGTCGACACCGCCCGGCGTACCGGGGCCGATGCCATCGCCCATGGGGCAACCGGCAAGGGCAACGACCAGGTGCGGTTCGAGCTGGCCGCCTACGCGCTCAGCCCTGGCATCAAGGTCATCGCCCCGTGGCGTGAATGGGATCTCCGTGGGCGCCAGGATCTCGTCGACTACGCCGAGGCCCGCGGTATCGAGGTGCCAGTGACACCCGAGAAGCCCTATTCGATGGACGCCAACCTGCTCCACGTCTCGTACGAGGGCGGGGTGCTCGAGGACCCCTGGCAGGAGCCACCCGCAGACATGTTCAAGATGACCACCAATCCGGAGGCGGCGCCCGACGAGCCCGAGTACCTGACGATTGGCTTTCGGGATGGCTCCCCGGTCTCGGTCGACGGGACAGATCTGGCCCCGGTGGACCTCCTCACCGAGCTGAACGCTCGGGGCGGCCGTCACGGGGTGGGGCGGGTGGACATCGTCGAGAACCGCTTCGTCGGTATCAAGAGCCGGGGGGTGTACGAGACGCCGGGTGGAACGCTCATCTATCACGCCCACCGCGCCGTGGAGTCGCTGACGCTGGATCGTGAGGTCGCCCACCTTCGAGACGAACTGGTGTCCCGCTACGCCGAGATGGTCTACAACGGCTTCTGGTTCTCTCCCGAGCGGCACGCCCTCCAGGCGTTCATGGACGACGTCCAACAAAGGGTCAACGGCGAAGCCCGCGTCAAGCTCTACAAGGGGACTGCCCAGGTGGTCGGTCGCCGGTCAGAGGGCGACGCTCTGTATGACGAGGCGACTGCCACCTTCGAGGCCGACGACGTCTATGACCAGGGGGATGCCACCGGCTTCATCCGGTTGCAGTCGCTGCGGTTGCGAACGTTTGCCGAGAAGCGACTCGGGGAGGGCGAGTGACGCTCTGGGGAGGCCGTTTCAGCGAGGGCCCCGATGCCGCCGCCTGGGCATTCACCACCGATGACTCGGACCGCCGACTGCTCGGAGACGACGTCGCCGGTTCCGTGGGCCATGTGTCGATGCTGGCCGAAGCCGGTCTGCTCTCGGCGGAGGAGGCGGCGCAGCTCCTGAGTGGTCTCGAGACGATCGGCGATGAGTGGTCGTCGGGGGAGTTCGTCTTCGTCGACGGAGACGAGGACGTGCACAGCGCCGTGGAGCGACGCCTCGGTGAGCTGGTCGGCGATGTGGCCGGGAAGCTCCACACGGGACGGTCCCGCAACGACCAGGTGTGCGTCGACCTGCGGCTGTACCTGCGTCGCGCCGCGGCGGAGCGTTCCGGGCAACTCGCCGGTCTGGTTGCGGCGCTCGCCGGAGCAGCTCGCCGTGCCGGTGACGTGATCATTCCGTCCTACACCCATCTCCAGCAGGCTCAGGCGATCCCGCTGGCCCACCACCTGTTGGCCTACGCCTGGATGCTGAAGCGTGACATCGACCGTTTCGAGGGTGCCGCCGCCAGGGTCGACGTGTCCCCGCTGGGTGCGGGTGCTGCGGCCGGCTCGTCGCTTCCGCTGGACCCGGCGGCCACGGCGCGCCATCTCGGCTTTGTTTCCGTGTTCGCCAACTCGCTCGACGCGGTGTCGTCTCGGGACTTCGTCGCCGAGTACGCGTTCTGTTGCGCCCAGGCGATGACGCACCTGTCCCGGCTGGGAGAGGATCTCGTGTTGTGGGCCACCGAGGAGTTCGGCTTTGCGGACTACGGCGACGCTTTCACCACCGGTTCGTCGGCTCTTCCCCAGAAACGCAACCCCGATGTCGCCGAACTCGCTCGCGGCAAGGCGGCGGGCGTGATCGGGGATGTTGCGACGCTGCTCACCCTTCAGAAGGGACTTCCTCTCGCCTACAACCGCGATCTGCAGGAGGACAAGCGGGCGGTCTTCCATGCCGACGACGTGTTGGCCGGTGCCCTGACCGCGGTGACGGGAATGGTGGAGAGCCTCACCGCTTCGGCGGGGGCGGTGTCGCCGTGGGTGACCGCTCTCGACCTGGCTGAGGCGCTCACCGGTCGTGGGGTGCCGTTCCGTGAAGCCCACCACCTCGTCGGCACCCTCGTGAAACGCCTCACGGCCGACGACAGGACGTTCGCCGATGTCACCGAGGACGACCTGGCTGGTGTCGATCCCCGGTTCGAGCCGTCCGATGTCGAGGTAGCGGCCTCTCCTGCTGCGTCGGTGGCTCGTCGCACGGTGGCCGGCGGCGCCTCGTGGGACTCGGTGGAACAGCAGCTCCGCGATCTCGAGACCTGATCGTCAGGCGGCCAGGGCTGGTTCGGACTCGACGATGCGCATCGGCGCAGCCTCACGACACAGCTCGCAGGTCGGCTCGGGGCAGCGTTCCACCTCGGTGACGGCCAGGCCCAGCTCGGCGAACCACAGCTCCATCTCGGTCTGATGGGTCTTCATGGGGTTTGTGTTCGTGTTCATGGTTGGCACCGTATCGGCCGGGTGTGACACGTTTTCGTCGGTCGGGCGCCGACGGAACCCGTAGGCTTCTGGCCTCATGAGCCGACCAGACGACCTCATCGACGAGGAAGAGGCCCACCACCACTTCGCCGCGGCAGCATTCAACGCGGTGTGGGACCTCCTCGATGTCGGGGAGCGATCAGCGGAAGACGACGACCTTCTCATCGACACCGCTTTCGCTTCCCGGTGGCACTGGCGTCACCGCGCCGATGCCGAGCCCCGCAACTTCGCCATCTCGGCGTGGCAGCTGGCCCGGGTGCACGCCGTGACCGGCCGCAACGAACGTGCTCTGGAATTCGGCAGGGAGAGCCTCGATATCTGCGAAAGAGAGGACCTCTCCCCGTTCTACGTGGCGTATGCCCATGAGGCGATTGCCAGGGCGGCGCACGGCATCGGTGATGAGGACCTGATGGCCGAGCACCTCAGGCTCGGCAGGGAAGCCGCTGCGGACGTGGAGGACGCCGAGCACCGGCAACCACTCGAGGACGACCTGGCGACGATCGGCTGAGGCCTCAGCCGCGTCGGGTGCGCCTGATCCCGGCCTTCTTCAAGGCGTCGGCGGACACGCCACTCTCGCGCCACGCCGAGTAGGTGATGCCTTTTCGCTCCGAGTACGCCGCGGCATGGGCCACGAAGTCCGCCTCGAGTCGAACCAGGTCTCCGGCGGCGGTCGCCGATTTGAGAGCGTCCTCCAGATCCATCCGCTGCTGCACCAGCTCGACGCGCTTCAGCGGGTCCTTCTCCGCGCTGATCTTCTGCTTGAGCCCGTCGATTCGCTTCTCGATCGAGTCGGGAGTCACAGGGCGACCGGGCCGTCTCGACCCGAGCGCATCCAGGTAGCGCTTGATGGCCGCGGATTGCCGGCGGCCTTCCGCCAGGGCCTTCTTGTGAGCGTCGGACATCGCCATGGTGGGCGGCTCCTCCCGTGGTCGCAGAACCCCATTATGACGGGAGCCCGCTGCCGATGACCCGGCGGCGGGCGCGGTGCGGGTCAGCCGGTACGATGCCCGGTGATGGCTCCCACCCCGCGGTCCCTGCTGTACCGGCTGTATGAGCGGCAGCTGCAGCGTGACCTCGACCCGGAGCGCCTGCCCCGCCACATCGGAGTCATCCACGATGGGCATCGTCGCTACGCACGGCAGGAGGGCTTCGCCACCTACGCCGAGAGCTATGCCATCGGGATGGAGAAGTTCGAGGAGTTTCTCGGGTGGTGTGATGAGACCGGGATCGGCGCCGTCACCTGCTGGTTGTTGTCGACGGCAAACCTCGAGCGCCCGTCCGAAGAGCTCGAGCCGTACTACGAGGTGTTGTTGGGCCTGTTCGATCGTCTCGAAACCGAGCTGGCGCCCGGCGTGTGGCGAGTCCGGTTCATCGGGTCGCTCGATGTCCTCCCCGCCGATCTGGTGGCGGCGGCCAAGAGGCTCGAAGCATCCCATGGCACCGGCGACCAGAAGCTGACGATCGCCCTGGCATACGGTGGTCGTCAGGAGATCGTCGACGCCGTGCGTGATCTGGTGAACCGCCTCGATGCCGAGGGTGTGACCGGCTCCGATTTGGCAGGCCATATCGACGCCGATGCCCTCGCCCGTCATCTGTACACGTCGGATCTCCCCGATCCGGACCTCGTGATCCGCACCAGTGGCGAAGCCCGCCTGTCGGGATT
>JABDIW010000184.1 GCA_013003515.1 Acidimicrobiia bacterium | reverse complement strand
TGGTAGCTGGTAGCTGGTAGCTGGTAGCCGGCAGCTACTTCCGCGCCACCAGGACCCGGAAGTCACCGAGACCACGCGGATGAAGCAGCGTCTCGGCATCGAGACGGTGTGACTTCAACTGGAGCTGACGCATCGTGTCGCCGGCCCTTGCGGCCTCCAGCTCTTCTTGGCGCAGTCCGGAGACGACCTCGGCGAGCCCCCACGACCGGAGGAACTCGTCCTGTCTCGTCAGCTCCACCTGAGCGCCCGCTTCCCGGCAGACATCCATGAGGGCGGAGAACTCCACATCGGCTGTGATGTCGGTCTCTCCGGGCGCTGTCAGCGGATCTGGGCCCAGGTGGTGAGAGCGATAGGTCCGAATGGTTCCCCCGCGGCTTCGCCGACCCGACAGCTCCTCGCTCGTCCCGCCGTAGTCGATGACCACCAATGCACCGGTGTCGAGCCGTTCGAGTGCGTCGCGGACCCATACTCCGGCCTCGAGTTGTACCTCGACCAGCGAGTCGATGGGGACGTCGGCAGCGTATCGATCGGCCCAATCCGACACCTCGGGGCGAGGCTCGAGCCGGATCGTGGACAGCGAGCCGCCCTGTGACGTCACGGCGTGCTCCATCCACCCGTCGGGCGTGCGTTCGACGACGGCCATCGGAAGGTTGTCGATCAGTTCGTTGGCGATGACGACCCCGGTGATCGTCGACCCAAACGCGTCGAACGACGACATGCCCCCCAAACCGTCAACGGCCAGTGACTCGCGCGCTGCAGGCGACAGTTCGATGCCGACGGCTTGACCGGTCCATGTCTCACCGAGAGATCGCAGCAGCGATCCGGATCCGGCGCCGACATCGATGACGGCGAACTCGGCATCGATGTCGGCACGGGCGTGCTCGGCAGCAACGAACCTCCCGAGGGCTCTTCCGAACTCGGAGCTCACCTCGGGTGACGTCAGGAAGTCGCCGGTCTTGGTGGATCGAACGTCGGTTGCCGTGCTCGCAAAGAACCCGATGTCGGGGTCGTACAGGCACCACTCCATGTAGGCGTCGAAGCGCATCGGGTCGGTCGGCAGTCGGATCACGGTGCTGCAGTCAACCAGACGCGAGCGAGGCGCCCGGTAAAGGGCGCCCCACTCGGTCGTCTTGGTTGTCAGTGGCTATCGGCGCTGGATGCCCCAGGTCGCCTCACGCCACGCCGTCCGGAAGTGCTCGATAGCATCATCCGGCCGATCGTCTGCGAGCGACGCATACGCATCGGCGAGCGCCGCTTCTGCCTTGGCGATGCGGTCGGGGCTCGCCCCGGCGGCGTATGCCTCGGCAAGCTGCATCTCGGCCAGCGTCTGGTCGATGAACACGATCTGGGCGATCACACCCGGAACCGCGTCCGCCGCACTCCCGCCGCGAACCTCAGCCTTCTGAAGCTCGCCGACAGCCTTTGCGTGATAGCGGAACACTCGGTCACCGAAGCGCATGTGCAGCGCATTGCCATCGTCGATCCAGAGGCGGCTGTAGGACGAGGCCCACAGCTCGAACCAGGCCTTGAACAGGAACCGGATCTCCCAGCGATCGCTCGAGCCCTGGATGAGCTCGTAGATGTCGCCCATGATCCCGTCGACCAACAGGCCGGCCAGGCCGCCCTCGCTGGC
>JABDIW010000182.1 GCA_013003515.1 Acidimicrobiia bacterium | reverse complement strand
CGGCGCCGAGTGCCAGACTCACCGGGTTGAAGGGCCGGTCGATCGACCCCATGGGACTGGTCTTGGTGCGCTTGCCGATCTCGCTTGTCGGTGAGTACTGGCCCTTCGTCAGCCCGTAGATCTGGTTGTTGAACAACAGGATCTTGATGTTGACGTTGCGCCGCATCGCGTGGATCAGGTGGTTGCCGCCGATCGACAGTGAGTCGCCGTCTCCGGTGATCACCCAGACCGTGAGATCCGGGTTGGCAGCGGCGACCCCAGAGGCGATGGCCGGGGCCCGCCCGTGGATCGAATGCATCCCGTAGGTGTTCATGTAGTACGGGAACCGGGAGGCACAGCCGATGCCGGAGACGAAAACGTGCTTCTCGCGCTCGATGTCGAGGGTCGCCAGGAAGCTCTGGACCGATGCCAGGATCGTGTAGTCGCCGCACCCCGGGCACCAGCGGACCTCCTGGTCCGTCTGGAAGTCGGCTCTCGTGTACCCGGCTTCCTGGGTGGTCATTCTGAGATCTCCTTGATCTTGGCTTCGATCTCGGACGCCATGAATGGCAGCCCCTGGATCTTGGGATGGGCGATCACGTCCTTCAGGTACGTCGACCTGATGAGTGTCGAAAGCTGACCACGGTTCAGCTCCGGTACGAGCACCGTGTCGTAGGAGTCGAGAATCTCGCCGAGGTTGGCGGGGAGCGGGTGGATGTAGCGGAGGTGGGCGTGGGCCACCTTGAGTCCCGCCCGGTTCGACCGATTCACCGCTTCGCGGACGGCACCGAACGTCGACCCCCAGGCGAGCACGAGGATGTCCGCGTCGTCGGGCCCGTGGACCTGTTGACGAGGAACGTCTTTGGCGATGCCTGCGATCTTCTGCTCGCGCATGATCGTCATGTTCTCGTGGTTCGTCGGGTCGTATTCGACGTTGCCGGTGAGGTTCGACTTCTCGAGCCCTCCCAGCCGATGCTCGAGGCCCGGTGTTCCGGGTACGGCCCAGGGTCGCGCCAGGGTGTCGGCATCACGCTGGTAGGGGTAGAAGATGGCTTCGCCGTCGTCGTCCACGGCGTTGTGGGCCGTCGTCTGGGCAACGGGGAAGGTGGGCAGATCGGCGACGTCGGGGAGCCGCCATGGCTCGGAGGAGTTCGCGACGTAGCCATCGGACAACAGGATCACCGGCGTCATGTATTTCGTCGCCAGCCTGCAGGCCTCCATTGCCGTCTCGAACGCATCGGACGGCGTTGCACACGCCAGGACAGGCAGGGGGGCCTCACCATGACGCCCATAGAGCGACATCAACAGGTCGGCCTGTTCCGTCTTGGTCGGCAACCCGGTCGAAGGACCTGCGCGCTGGACGTTGAGTATCACCAGCGGCAGCTCTGTGATGAGAGCCAGCGAGATCGTCTCGCTCTTCAAGGCCACGCCGGGTCCCGAAGTGCCGGTGACGCCGAGGTGGCCGGCGAACGACGCACCGAGGGCGACGCCGACCGCAGCAATCTCGTCCTCGGCCTGGAAGGTGCGCACACCGAAGTTCTTGTGCTTCGCCAGTTCCTCGAGAACGCTCGAGGCCGGGGTGATCGGGTAGGAGCCGTAGAACAGCGGCAACTCGGCGGCACGAGAACCGGCGAGGAGGCCCCATGCCACCGCCTGGTTCCCGGTGATGTTCGTGTACGTACCGGGAGTCAAGGCGGCCTTGTCGACCTCGATCGTGAAGTGGAACTCCTCGGTCGTGACGCCGAAGTTGTACCCGGCCTTGAGGGCGGCAACGTTGGCGGCGGCAACCTCGGGGTTCTTGGCGAACTTGTCGGTGACCCATTCCTCGACGGTCTCGGTGGACCGGTTGAACATCCATGACACGAGGCCGAGAGCGAAGAAGTTCTTCGAACGGAGCACCCCGCGACCGGTCACTCCCGTGTCGGCGACGGCGAGCTTGGTCAGCTCTTCCATGGGAGCACTCAGGACGTGGTATCCCTCCAGGTCGCCGTTCTCGAGGGGGTTGGTCTCGTAGCCGGCCTTGGTGAGGTTGCGATCCTCGAAGGCATCGCTGTTGACCAGGAGGAGCCCGCCCTTGCGTAGATCGGGAAGGTTCGACTTGAGGGCGGCCGGGTTCATCGCCACTAGGACGTCGGGTGCATCACCGGGGGTGAGGATGTCCGTGTCGGCGATCTGTACCTGGAAAGACGAGACTCCAGGCAGCGTCCCTTGCGGGGCGCGGATCTCGGCGGGGAAGTTCGGCAGTGTGGCGAGATCGTTGCCGAACAACGCGCTCGCCGCCGTGAATCGTGTCCCCGCCAGCTGCATGCCGTCGCCGGAGTCGCCGGCGAATCGCAGAACGATCCGATCCCGGCGGTCGATGGTGGGTGCTGTCTCAGCCATGGTGTGCTCCCGCGTCTGGGGAGACGTGGTCTGGCCACATTTCGTCTCTGATCCTCCGTTGGTGAGGGACACATCCTATGTCACTCTCGGTGAGAAACAGCCGATCTCAGCCGTGTGATCGAGAGTCTCCAGAGATGATGCCGACACGCTCGAGTTCGGTGCCGATCGCGAGCAGTTCGCGCTCCGAGCCAGAGCTTCCGATGAGCTGGAGTGACGGTGGTGGAGACCCGTTGGAGGCCAGAGGCATTGCCAGGGCGGGCAAGCCGAGATGGTTGACCAGTGCGGTGAACTGAGACAGGACCGCCCGGTAGTGATGGTCGGTCCCGTCGATCGTGATCGTGTCCTCACCGAGGGCCTTGCGCATCGCCCCCACCGTGGGAGTGGCGAGGACGTCGACGCTGTCGAAAGCCCTGGTGGCGCTGTTGCCAATGCGGGCCCGCCAGTCGAGGGCCGCTCGATAGTCGGCAACCGTGACGTCGAGCGTCGCGGCGATGCGACTTCGGATCCCGGGCCCATACCGGTCGGGCTCGGCGGTGAACCACCGGCGGTGGACCTCGGCGACTTCGAAGTAGGCGCCGATCGCCAGCTCACTCGACGGCTCGAGGTCTGGTAGATCCAGGTCGACGATCTCGATCCCGAGGTCGGCCATCCGATCGAGTGCCCGCCGGAACGCGGCTCTCACCCGTGACGCCGTGGGATGGCCGATCCAGGGGTGGGGGACTCCGACCCGGAGCCTGGTGAGGTCGGTGCCACTCGGTGCTGCAGGCGACAGCGAACCGGTGAGGACCGAGTGAACGATCGCCACGTCGCTCACCGTGGCTCCGATCGGGCCGACGGTGTCGAGCGTGGGTGCCAAGGGGAAGACGCCAGACGTGTCTATCGCTCCGTGGGTCACCTTCAGCCCCACGACCCCACACAGGGCTGCAGGAACCCGCACCGAACCGCCCGTGTCGGTGCCGATGGCAACGTCGACCACGCCTGCGGCCACGGCCGCAGCGCTACCGCCGGAGGATCCACCCGCCGAGGTCGTCGGGTCGATTGGGTTTCGGACGGGCCCGTACCAGTCGTTCTCCGACGAGAACCCGAAAGCGAACTCGTGGAGATTGGTGCGGCCGAGCAGAGTGACGCCGGCTGTTTCCAGCCGGGCGAGACATGGAGCTGTCCCCGACGCCGGATCCCTCAGAAACGACGACCCGGCCGTGGTGGGTACGCCGTGCTGGTCGATGAGGTCCTTCACTGCCACCGCGATGCCTGAGAGGGGACCGGCTCCCGCCTCGGGGTCGTCGGGGATGCTGATGAATGCGTTGGTGACGGGCTGGATGCGATGGGCCCGCTCGACCCTCTCGGCGATGAGTTCCTGAGCGCTGGCCTCGCCGGTGGCGACACGGGTGAGGTCCGGGGCGATCACTCCCAGGTCACGTCGCGGCTGGATGGGAACACCGAGATCCACGGTCGACCCGGAGGTACCCGAATCTCGCTGCCGTCCTCGGCGACGAGCTGGAACGGGACCTCGATCGATCCACGATTCCATGTGCCCGTCACCACCTTGCCCTGAGAGAACACCAGGACGTCACCGCTGCCGACTGTGTCGATAGACGGGAGGATGCCATCGCCCCCTGGAGGAGCGGCCAGGTAGAACCGCCCCTTGATCACGACCAGGGTGTCGAAGGCGATCTGGTCCGAGTCGCCGTCGATGCCGAGCCACGAGTGGGCGGCACCCTGATCGAAACGCAGGTATGTCTCGCCATCCCACTCCCAGTTCACCGTGTGACCATC
>JABDIW010000167.1 GCA_013003515.1 Acidimicrobiia bacterium | reverse complement strand
ACTTCGAGTGGAACGCCGTCGAGGTCAACGACCGGATGGTGGCCAGCCCGACGGTCATGGTGGCGATGACCGCCGCTGTGATCTTCGAGCCGGGCACGGCGATCCTCGGTGTGCTGTTGATCTCGGCGCTCGGCCCTCTTCGCAAGAAGGATTTCACCGACAGACGCTGGTTCGAGCCTTCGGTCAACTTCGGTCAGTTCGTGATCACGTCGGCAGCGTCTGTGACCGTTCTCCAGCTGATCCGCCCCGATGAGGTGACCTTGGGGAACATGTGGATCATCGCCCTCGGCGCCGCCATCGCCGCCATGGTCCACGGTGTCGTCAACTTCCAGCTCGTGTCGTACATCGTTCAGAGCGCCTATGGGCGCAAGGGTGTCCGGCCGTGGTCACGGCTGGGCCTCATCTTGATTCCCATGCTCGGAATGGGTCTCCTGGGTGGTTTGCTGGGTGCCACATACCACCTGGTCGGCCAGGTCACCCTGCCGTTGATATTCGTTGTGTTCTTCGTCGGCCACATGACGTTCGCTTCCTACGCCCAGATGCGTGAGGCCCAGGAGTCGACGCTGCGTGGGTTCATCAAGGCCCTCGAAGCCAAGGACCTCTACACCCGCGGCCACACCGAACGGGTGGCCTACTTCTCCGAGCTCATCGGCGAAGCCATGGGCTTCAACGGGACTCAGCTCGAGCGGCTGCGGTGGGCGGCTCTCATTCACGACGTGGGCAAGCTGGCGGTTCCCCGCGACCTCATCCGCAAGAAGGCCCGTCTGACCGAGGAGGAGTACGCCCAGATGCAGGCCCACGTCCATCACGTCGAGGACCTGCTTGCCGAAGTCGATTTCCTCCAACCGATGGTCGACATCGCCACCAATCACCACGCTCATTACGACGGATCGGGCTACCACGGTCCCAGCCACAACGACGGCGACGAGCCACCCCTCGAGGCCAGCATCCTGGCGGTCGCCGACAGCTTCGACGCCATGACATCCACTCGCTCGTACCGCGTGGCCCTCAGCCAGGAGTACGCATTCGCCGAGCTTCGCCGGCACGCCGGAACCCAGTTCCACCCCGACGTCGTCGAGACGCTGGTGTCGACGTTGACACGGCGCGGTGAGCGCTACGGCTCGCTCGACCTCACCGATGAGCAGGAAGCCCGCCGCAGAGCCGAAGCCCACATGTTCGACCACGGCGATTTCGGCGAACACGACCACCACGATGACGACGTGTCATCTGTCCGCACCTCCACGGAGCCCGACGATGGCTGAGACACGCATCCACAAGGTCTCGCTCGTCACCTGGGTCCTCGTCATGTCTACGGGTTTGTCGTTGTTCCTCGTGTCGGAGCGCAGCCTGTGGGTGATCGCGACCGGTGTCGCCGTCTTCGTGGGTGCGGAGATGGTCACGCTCCCGGCACCGTCTGGTCAACGCATCCAGCTGGGCGTCGGAGTCGCCGCGGCCGTGCTGGTCATCTTCAACGGGGACTGGGTCTCCACGGGAGCCGTGCTGGGCCTGGGGATGGCAGCTACGTGGTTCGCCATGGCGATGTCGGTCGACCCGCGATCGGTGGTCGGGACCCGGTTCCTGGCCCAGAGTGTGGCGTTCTCTGCCCTGGTCGGCGCGTACACAGGAGTCCTCCACCTCTCGACATTCGGTGGTGACACGGATCGCCTGGTCGCCCTCATTTCCGCCGGTCTGGTGTGGTACCTCGCCCGTGCCATCACCAAGGCGCTGATCGGCCTCGATCGGCAGGACCTGTCGATGCGGTATCTGTGGCTGTTGTCGCTGGAAGACTGGTCGGTGGTCGTAGGGCTGTTCGCCACCGGTGGTCTCTTTGGGTTCGCCCAACCGGTCATCTCGTGGTGGGCCATCCCGGTGGCCGGCCTGCCCTACGCCTTCTTCCACCTGGCCTTCGTCCGATTCAGCGGCACCCGCAAGACCTACGGACAGACCATCCGGGCGTTGTCCCGAATCCCGGAGGTGGGCGGCCTGGCGCCCGACGGCCACTCGGTGCGCACCGCGGACCTCTCGGTTGCCGTTGCCCAGGAGATGGGCATGCACCCCGACGACGTGAACCGCCTGGAGTACGCCGCCCTCATGCACGACATCGGCAAGGTGACGCTGAACGAGCCGGCGATCCTGAAAGCCGGGTACACCGACGACGATCTCGCCCGGTGGGGGTCCCAGATCATCGGTGAGTCGCCGTACCTGCGCCCGGTCGCCACCATCGTCGAGCGCCAGCACGAGCCCTATCGCCGGCCGGGCGCCGACACCGACCCGGATCTGCCGTTGGCATCGAAGATCATCAAGGTCGCCAGCGCCTACGACCAGGCCGTCGTCGACTTCCGGCTCGGCCCGCTCGAAGCCCTCGAACGCCTCCACCAGGGCGCCGTCTACGAGTTCGACCCGGCGGTGACTGCGTCGCTGCGGCGGGTTCTCGTCCACCGCAGCATCGTCGCTGCCTGAACCTCAGCGGCCGGCTCCGCCGTCGATCTTCCTGAGCTGGGGTGCCGCCGACCCGGCCTCGGCGTCGATCCGATGCCTGAAGTACCGCAGGGGTTGGGTGAGCTGATCGTCGAGGAACACCCCGATCCCGACCCCGAGGACCACGTCGCCCATAGAGATGACGTTCTGTGGGATCGGGATGATGTCAGCCAGAAACGGCAGCAGTGTCGAAGTGTCGAGTACGACGTGTTTGGGATCTGCGGCGAGGTCGGCGGTGCCTCCGGCCAGGGTTATGGCTTCGGGGAGCACCGGCATTCCCTGGTTGACGGCGATCACCACGAAGTTCATCAGGATGCCGAGCCCGACCAGCCACATCCCCGAACGTGTCCTGTTGATCCAGGCCACGAGCAAGAGCGGGAGATACGAGCCGAGGATCAGCCCGACGGCCAGCTCCTCGCTGTACGTGCGATCTGCCGGCACGAAGCCGGCCGCTACCTGGATCGCCAGCCCCACGAACAACAGCCACCAGGCCGTGATGTAGATCTCGGCGAGGTTCGACAGCTTGCCTCCGCGCAGTACGGCGAAGCCGATCGAGAGCACGAGCACGATGCCCATCCACACCATGCGCGCACGGTAGCGACTCCCTCCCTGCACGATCTCGCACTCAGGGACCCGCTGTAGCCTTGTCTCGTGACCCGAGCCATTGCCCTCCTTGTCGCCGCAGCCGCGGTGCTCGCAGCCTGTTCGGGCGACTCGAGCGACACGGCAACCACCAACGGCCTCTCCACATTGCCGACAGTCACTACGACTCAACCGGCCTACACCCAGGCGCCCGACTTCACCGTTCCCCTCGTCGATGGCACCGGGTTCTCTCTCTCCGAGCATCTCGCCAATGACGGGCGACCCGTGTTCCTGAACCTGTGGGCGTCGTGGTGCCCGCCATGTCGTGCCGAGATGCCGGCCATCGATGCCGCGTCCCAACGGCACCCCAACGTCCTGTTCATCGGGGTTGCCGTACAGGACGATCCTGTGGCTGCCGAGGAGTTTGCCGTGGAGGTCGGCGTCTCGTACCCCCTGGGGATCGACGAGCGCGATCTCGTCGACTCGGCATTCGGACCGCTCGGGCTTCCCACCAGCTACCTGATCAGCGGCGAGGGCGTGATCATCACCGAGGTGATCGGTGAGGTCGATGAGGAGCGCATCGACGGCGTGCTCGCCACCTTCCTCGGCGGCTGACCGGGCCAGGCACCCCGATGGGGTCGTTGCGACCCGGAGCACATGAATCGAAAGGGGAACTAGCTTTCCCGGCAATGAGCACGTTCTTCGAGAGGAACCGCGAGGAGCTGGCGGCCCGGGGCATAGATCTCGCCCGGGTGCCACCAGGGCAATACGTCACCGAACGATTCCCGGTATTACACGCCGGTGTTGTCCCGGACGTGGACCTCGACGAGTGGGACTTCGTCGTCGACGGTCTCGTCGACAACCCTGTCGCCCTGGATTGGCGACAGATAGAGGAGTTGCCGTCTGAGTCGATCACCGCGGACATCCATTGCGTCACCAAGTGGAGCAAGCTCGACACGAGCTGGGAGGGGATTCCGGTGCGTCAGGTGTGGGACATGGTGCAACCCCGTTCCGAGGCGACCCACGTCGTGATCAAGGCCTATCACGGGTTCACAGCGAACCTTCCCGTGGCTGACTTCATCCGCCCCGGCAACCTCTTTGCCCACACGTATGACGGA
Source organism: Acidimicrobiia bacterium (assembly GCA_013003515.1). Classification (GTDB taxonomy): domain Bacteria; phylum Actinomycetota; class Acidimicrobiia; order Spongiisociales; family UBA5794; genus JABDIW01. Next base: position 783 of record JABDIW010000167.1, on the reverse strand, counting down.
GAGCCGCTGGAGCTCGACCATGGGTACCCGCTGCGACTCGTCGTCCCCCACCTCTACTTCTGGAAGTCCGTGAAATGGGTGCGCGGATTCACCGTGGTCGATGCCGATCAGCCCGGGTTCTGGGAGCGCAACGGCTATCACATGTACGGCGACCCCTTCAAAGAGCAGCGCTACTGGGGTGACTGAGCCTGGTTGCGGACAGACCGGGATTTCGCGAAGCTGGCAAGCGCTGAAGCGGGGGAGGCCTCAATGGACGATATGACGGCCGATCAGGCCAAGGAGATGGAGTTCACCGCGTCGCGTCGCGGATTCGACACCGCCGAGGTCCTTGCATTCCAGGCAGAGGCAGCTGCGGCTCTTCGTCACCTCGAAGCCACCGTTGACCGTCTCACTGCCGAGCTCGCCGAGTCTCGTGAGGGTGAGGAGGCGGTGCGCCGCACCTATGCCGCCGCCGTGCGGGAGAAGGACGAGATCGTGTCCGAGGCGAAGGTCTCTGCCGACGCCGCTGGAGAGGCGGCTCGCCAAGAGGCCGTAGACATCGTCACTGCGGCTCATGCCGAGGCAACCGCGATCCTCGAAGAGTCGCTGCGCCGTTCGAACGACGCAGCTGCAGAGGTCGCCGCGGACAAGGCGAAGCTGATCAAGAACTACAACCGGGTGCGCACCGCCACCAACGACCTGTACCGCCGTCTCCAGGCCGTGGCCGGCAACTCGCTCGACGACCTGGCTGTCATCTCCGGGTTGATCGAGCTCGAGGACGGTGCTGCCGAGGACCTCGGCGAG
>JABDIW010000150.1 GCA_013003515.1 Acidimicrobiia bacterium | reverse complement strand
GAGCAGCCTCGGTCTAGAAGATCTCGGGACAGAAGGGCGACACACCCCATCCGAACGCGAGATCGGCGAGATCGATGGCGGAGCGGTCTCCCGCCACCAGACCTACGTTGGCCAGCTCGTGCACCGGGATGCCTCCGAAGTAGACCGAGCCCAGCGTCTCCATGCTCATGAAGATCTGCGCAGCTTCGTCGGTCCGCGAGCAGGTAGCCGCACCTGACTGGTCGATCTCGAGCCGGTAGGCGCCTGATGTTTCCGGGCGGAAGTCGTCTTTCACGCCCAGCACCAGCGAGCCAGGGACACGGTAGGCCCGGCCGGCCAACGCCTTCTCGACATCGAGGATCCGGACCCAGAGTCCGTCGGTGCGGCGCTGCCCCATCCGCCGGTGTTCGACGAGGGCCCACGGAACCTCGAGATCCGCCGGCTGATTCCAGCATGTCACCTTCACGGCGAGGTCGATGTCCAGGAGGTACCGCCACAGCGCCAGACGAGAAGCTGCATCGACCCCCTGGATCTCGCCGAGTTTGACCTCGTTGTTGGGGAACGGGCCCCAATCGAGCTTGACGCGATAGCGGGCGTACCCCTTGTACTCGCCTTCGACATCGTGCACGACGTATTTCCATGCGGTGGCTCCCCCACGGTCCTCCGGGTCGTCCCGGAACCAGCGGTCCTCCCACCATGGTCCCGGCCGGCCAAATGATCCGGGCCTCTCTCGCCACACCCGCTCATAGATCGGCGGGATCACCTGCTTCGCCTCGTCCACTGCGATCAGCCGCACCCTCCCCGGGGCCTCGACGGTCGGACGGAAGGCCCCACGATCCGACTCGATCGAGACGTCGTTCATGTACGAGGCCATCCCGTACCCGAACCTGCCGTAGATGGAGCTCTCCGATGCCCAGAGGGCGGCAAGCGGCTCACCCTTCTCGGCAGCGTCGCTGAAGTGGCGATCCATCATGGCTGTGAGGATGCCCTGGCGGCGGTGGGTGGGACGGACGGTGACAATCGTGGTTCCCGCCGTGGGAAGCGTTCCACCGGGGACCGCCATGTCGAACGAGAACGCCCCGAACGTCCCCACGATGTCGTCGCCGTCGTATGCAGCAAGGAACCGATCGAGTTCGAATGCCTTGCGGAACCGATCGATTCGCTCCGGATCGTTCTTGGCCTCGTCGCTGAAGCCCTCGACGACCGCCGTGCGAAACGCAGCGATCTCGCTCTCGGGCGGGACACGGATGTCGATAGTCATGCAGGCGAGGCTACCCACCACTAGCTCACAGCAGGTGGGTAGGGTCGCCGCACCACGCCGACGAGGAGCCACATCGTGTCAGACAAGGTCCGCATCGCCCTGCAGATCCAGCCGCAGCACGCCGACTACGACGACATCCGCCGCACGGTCGCCAAGGCCGAGGAGATGGGTGTCGACATCGCCTACAACTGGGATCACTTCTTCCCACTGTTCGGTGGTGATCCGGACCCCAATGCCGGCAAGCACTTCGAGTGCTGGACGATGCTGGCGGCGTGGGCCGAGGCGACCGAGAGCATCGAGATCGGGCCTCTGGTGACCTGCAACTCCTATCGCAACCCCGAGATGCTGGCCGACATGGCCCGCACGGTCGACCACATCTCCGGTGGCCGGCTCATCTTCGGCATCGGATCCGGGTGGTTCGAGAAGGACTACGTGGAGTACGGGTACGAGTTCGGGACCGCACCGTCACGATTGCGTGACCTCGATGCCGCCATGCCGCGGATCATGGACCGGTGGAGCAAGCTCGATCCGCCCTCGACCCGGAAGATCCCCGTCCTCATCGGCGGTGGTGGACCCAAGGTGACACTGCGTATCACCGCCGAGCACGCCGACGTGTGGCATTACTTCGGAACTCCCGAGGAGATGGCCGGCAAGAGCGCCATCCTCGACGATCACTGTGCACGAATCGGGCGGGATCCGGCAGAGATCGAACGATCGGTCGGCATCCAGCAGCACCGGATCACCAAGGATCTCGAGCAGAACGCCGACGCCTACTACGACGTCGGCATCCGCCAGTTCACGATCGGTCTATCAGGCCCCGACTACCCGCTCGACGGGGTGGCCGAGTGGCTGGCGTGGCGGGACGCCAAGAACGCCGGCTGAGACTCAGCGGACCGGGACGATCTTGGCGAAGAGCCCTTCGTGGGTCACGATGTACATCTCGCCGTCGCTGTCGACGCCGAACGCGTTGATCGAGCCGTTCCCCGAGATGGATGACCAGTTGTCGAGGGCGACAAGCTCGCCGTCCTCGTAGGTGATGCTGCGCACCCACCCGGCGCACCAGTCGGCGAAGAAGTACTGCCCGTGGAGCTCAGGGATGGCGGCGCCCCGGTACACGACGCCGCCCGTGATCGAGCAATTCCCATCGGCGTGTGAGTACTGATATAGCGGCAGTTCGAGACCGGTCTTGTCGCAATCACGGGGGCTGAAGCAGTCGTTGCCCTCCATGGTCGCCCAACCGAAGTTGGTTCCGCCGGCATCGAGACCCATGACGTTGACCTCTTCGGAGGCCGCCTGGCCCACGTCGGCGACGTAGAGCAGGTTCGCGACAGGATCGATGGCGATCCGCCACGGGTTGCGGAGGCCGTACGCGAACACCGCCGCGTCTCCGCCGCCGTCGACAAACGGGTTGTCCTCCGGAATCGTGAACGTGCCGGGCTCATCGGCGTCGACGTCGATACGCAGGATCGCTCCGAAGTAGTCGTCGGTGCTCTGACCGGTCGTGCGCCCGGCAGCACCATCGCCACTCGAGATGTACAGGTATCCATCGGGGCCGAACACGAGACCACCCGCATAGTGACGGATATCGGAGGATCCCGGCGGCTGCGAACGGTCGAACAACGCCCAAGCCGCCTCACGGTCTGCCTTGTTGGGGTCGTCGGCAGACACCCAGTATTCAGCGAGCTGCCGCTTGGCGTCACGGTCGAGGTGATAGATGAAAAGCCGGCCGTTGTTGGCATAGTCGGGATGGAAGGCGAGACCGAGAAGGCCCTGTTCGATGCCGTTGGAACTGACTCGATCAGCGATATCGAGGAACGGCTCATCACGGAATCCGACTCCGGGCTCGTAGATCCGGATCACTCCCCCGCGGAAACCGACGAAGACCCGCGGGTCGTCGGGCGGCGAGGCGATCACCGTCGGCTGGGCAAGCCCGGTGGCGAGCACCTCCAGCTCGATCGACCGCAACGGCTCGAGGGGCACCGTGGTGGTGGTCGTGGTCGTCGCCGCCGTGGTCGATGATCCGCCGGCGTCGGTCGAGCCCGTGGTGGCCTCCGTCGTCGTGGTCGTTCCCGAGGTGTCCCCTTGGGACGTGTCGTCGGTAGAGGTGTCGCCCCCACAGGCGGAAGCGAGGAGGGCAAGGGCAAGGGCGCACGCAGTGATTCGGGTCCGAGTCATGGGTTCAGTCAAGCAATCGCGCGGCCATACGACGACTCAATCACCGGAGGTCGCCGAGAACGCCACAGATCTCGTCAGGAGAGGCGGCGATCACGTTGAGAGCCGCCGTGGTGATCCCGGCATCGGCGAACTCGCCGAGACGGTGCCTGACCCGGTCGAGGGGCCCGACCAGAGCGATGGCGTCGACGACCTCATCGGTCATGGCCGCGGCCACGGCGTCCCTGTCTCCCGAGGCAAATCCTGCAGCGATGGCTTCGGCGGCATCGGGGAAACCGCACCACGCCAGGAAACGGTTGTAGACCGGTTGGGCGAAGTACGGGCCGAAGGTGTGGCGGACCACGGCACGAGCTCCATCCACGTCATCGTCGACGACGAGGTGCAGCCGGGCCATGACGTCGAAGTCGTCAGGGAGGCCGCCGCGAACCTCCGCACCTCGCTCGATCTCGACGAGCTGACGGGCGACGGCTTCAGGCGGCATCAGATTCAGACACACCCCGTCGGCGATCTCCCCCGCGAGCGCCAGCATCTTTGGTCCCAGGGCTCCGACGTACAGGGGAACGGGGCCGATCGGCGGGGAAGCGAGCCGGAAGCGACGCATCGACGCGTGCGCCCCGAGGTACTCC
>JABDIW010000140.1 GCA_013003515.1 Acidimicrobiia bacterium | reverse complement strand
GCGGGGGAGGCGGGGGTCGGTGTCGACGGTGTGTGGTTCGCTTCGGACGGTGTAGATGCGGGTGTCGTGGGTGCCTCGGGTGAGGCCGACGTAGACGGCTTCGGTGCTGGCGGTGTCTGTGGCGATGATCCGGCCGGTTCGGTAGGTGTCACCTTGCGCGGCGTGGGAGGTGACTGCGTAGGCGGGGGCCAATCCTCCGATGAGGCTCGGTCGGAGTTCGGCGGTGAGCCACTCGTGCGGGATGGTGATCTCGCCTCGGTTCTTGAAGTTGACCGTGAGGGACTCGGTGCCGGGTTCTCCGTGGATGGCGGTGACGGTGCCGGTGGTTCCGTTGCGGATGTAGGCGGATCGGTCGTCGGCGGGGTGGAGCTGGCGGTTAGGTGCACGGGCAATGACTTCGTCGCCGACGTGGAAGGCGGCGTCGCCGATTCGGGCCGCCGGCCCGGTGAGTGTGCCGTCATGCCGGAGAAGCTGTTGGGCTCGGGCGGTGAGGGCTCGGCGTTCTCGGTGGTGCTCGGCGATCATGCGAGTCTGTGCGTCGGGGTTGGTGGTCCGGTCGACGTACCAGTCGGCAGCGAGGTGATCGAGGAGCTCGCCGCTGGTTTCGGCGGTGACGATGCGTTGGTTGGTTTCGAGGCGACCGATCGCCTCGGCGATTCGTCCGGCTCGGTAGTCGCTGTTGGCGAGGCGCACGTCGGCCATGTCGGCTGTGTTCTGGCGGCGGTTCTCGGTGAGCGTGGGTGTTCGGTTGGTGTGTTTGGTGATGAGGTGGGCCCACATCCCTCCGGCTTCGACGGCTCCGTGTTGGGATGGGTCGCCGATGGCTCGCATGGCGGCGCCCGCTTGGGTGATGTGGTGGACGAGGCGGGCGTGCTGGCGGTTGCCGAGTGTGGATGCTTCGTCGACGAGCATGATGGTGTTGGGTTGGAGGATCTGGTGGTCGGCGGTGTCGAGTCGGGTGACGAGCCCGGCGACGGTGCGGCTGGGAATGCCAGTCGATCGTTCCAGGACTTCGGCTGCGGTGCCGTTTACGGCTGCACCGATGACGTGGTAGCCGGCGGCTTCCCAGGATCGTGCGGCGACCTCGAGTGCGGCGGTCTTGCCTGATCCGGCGGGGCCGACGACGGCTTGGAATCGGTCGCCGGATCCGCAGATCGAGCGCACCATGGCGGCCTGGTCGTCGCCGAGTTTGTGACCGGTGGCGGATTCCCAGTTGGTGATGGCGGTGTTGACGATGGACTCCGGGATGACGGCGCTGTCCGTGTCGTGGCCTTGCTCGTAGCCGTTGGCGATCGTGGCTTCGAGGCGCACCATGGTCGGTGTCGTGTAGGTCGTCGCGTTGCGGTCGATCTTGTGTTGTTCGAGGTTGGCCAGGGGGATCGCAGCGTCGGTGTGGAGCCACCGGTCGGCGTGCTGTTCGACCTCGTCCGCGGTGAGCCTTCCACCGGCGTGATCGACGATGTTTTGGATGACGTCTCGCCGGTCGAAGATGGACTTCTGCTCGGTGACGCCGCTGGAGCTGGCGACGTGCCGGTCGAGTCGTTGCGTGTCGGCGTCGGTCCACGGCCGGATCGGCTCGGCGTTGGTGGCGGCGGCGAGTTGTTTTGGTCCGAAGCCGTGCTTGTGGAGTCGTTCGATCCACTGGTGGCGAAGCTGGTCGAGGTCGACGCTGGTCTCTTTGGAGGCGCGGGTTGCGAGGGCGGCCTTCTGGCGGGCGAGGGCTGAGTCGGTGCCGAGTTCAGCGGTGAGGCAGAGGACCTGTTCCCGGCGGGTGGACATCGCTCGGATGGCCTCGTCGGGGACGCCGGCCACGTTGGCGATGCCTCGGTGCGTCTCGGTCCAGCCGATGCCGCGCTGGTTGCAGTGGTGCTGCATCTCTGCTTCGGCGAGGTAGCCGGCAGTCGTGGCGTTGGCGAACAGGGATCGGCTGTCGAGGGCTCGGACGGTGCCGTCGGGCGTTCGGCCCATGTTGGCGATGACGACGTGCTCGTGGAGCTGGGGCTCGAGCTCCCTGTTGGTCGAGTGGCGATACGAGGCGGCGATCATGTCGCCGGCTGGTCGACGGTCGGCCTGGCGTCCGACGTAGATGGCGTTGCGTTCGAGGTACTCGACGCCGCGGGCGACGCCGGCCTCGAACGCTTCTTCGCAGAGTTGTCGAGTGAGGGCGTCTCCGGCCGCCCACAGGATCGAGAGTGATTTGGGTGCAGAGAACGTGATGTCGTAGGCCATCACGACCTGGGGCTGGTTCCGAGCGGCGATGAACCGCTCGATCTTGGCACGGGAGACCATCCATCTGTTCCCGACCTTCTCGGCGGCCAGATACGCCTGGTCTGGTGCTGCGGGAGGTGGGTTCTCGGGACCGGGAGGTGAGTTGGTGGAGGACCGGGAGGTGGATTCTCGGGCCAGACGGCGCAGGTAGCTGGTGTCCACGCCGATTGCCTCGGCGGCAACATTGAGGGTCAGGAGTTCGTTGGGGTCGCCGTCGGGGAGGCCTCTCGGGAGGTGCTTGGCTCGGGCGGAAGATCCGGAAGCGGTGACCAGTTGCCTGCCGGAGTTCGGGTGTTGGCCAAGCAGTGCTCGACGGAATGCCTCGGCGTCGACTGTGGTGCCGAGGTCAGCCGTGCCATCGCCTCGCCATCGTCCGGCCTGCTCAGGCGAGTCGGAGTAGTAGGAGCCTGGTGAGGTTTGCTGACCGAGTTGAGGCTCGGCGGCAGCTGAGCCCGCCTTTGCACGGACGGCGGAGTTGCCGCCTTCGAGGTAGTTGACGATGTCGGTGGCGGCGTTGCGGGTGCGGTCAGGTGAGGCCCCAAGGGCCGTGACGCTTACATGCATCGGCGAGGGCGTTCTGGTCGTCGTGGCACGCGCTCCCAGGGACGGCGCTGACGAGCTGGCGCGACTCAGATGCAGGTTTCACCCGAGCCCGAAGGCACCTCCTGCTCATGCAGGTCCGGCAGGACCTGCCGTTGTGTCTCCACGTTTTCCTGAGTCGCGGGAGATGGTGGAACGCGCACGCGCTCGTTTTGAGAGAGGGGTTCGCTCAGCTCGTGTCGGCGTGGGTTAGCGTTGCTTCCTGTGAGTGCGTTGTCGCGTCGATTACTGGCTCTGTTCGTGGGCTCAGCTGCGCTGTCGGTCTTCGACAGCAGCGGGAGCGGTCCCGATGAGGAGGTCGACGTTCGTTCAGCCGCTGAGAGCGCTGCACACAAGGAGCGAATGCTCCTGATGGGACGGATCGGCCGCGGTGAGATCTCGATTGAGGAAGCAAAGGCGATCTACGGCGAGGACCTGCTCGGTGTGAGCACGACGGCAACGCCACCAGCGGTTGAGGCGGAGGCCGTAGCCGAGCCTGCTACGGAATCCCGAGCCCCTGTCGAATGAGGGCGACGAGCTTCACCTGAGCCCGGTAGCCGAACCAGAAACACGCTCCTGCCAAGACCGTCAGAACGGTCACTACACCACCAAGGCCGATCGCGAGGCGGGTCTCGTTTTCGAGCGCCGCTGCGACGAGAAGTCCCATGGCAATCGCTGCGTTCAGGCCGAACACCAGGGTCATGCGTTCGAGAGAATCCGCGGCTAGCCCTTTTCGCTGCGCAGCGTCGCGGGCGTCCGACAGCAGGTGGATCCCTTCGCCGTCCTGGTACCAGCAGCCGGGGTGTGTCGGTACAAGACCGGCGCCCTCCCTGTCCTGCTGGATCTTGTCTATCCGTTCGACCGCTCCGTCGGAGCGCCACCGTCGACAGAGAAAGGCAAGCGCCTTCTCTGCGAGCGGTAGAGAAGGCACGAGTGCGAAGCCGAGCAGTGCCGGCAATCCGACGACGGCCGGCCAGGCTAGGCCGTCGACCTGTTCGAGTGCCCAAAGAACGAAGATGACCTGGAGGATGATCAGAGCGGAGGCACGCACGAGTGGTCCGGTGACCAACAGCCGATCGCGTGCACGGATCGACTCGGCATAAGGGCTCAGTCCCGATCCGATCTCAACAGGCTTGGCGACGATCGGCTCAATGGTGGCCTCGACGCCGTAGGACCTGCGGATGTCTCGCGCCCGCTCACCGAGGGGGAACGATTCGATCTCGACGGCGAGTTGGGTGTAGGCCGCTTGCCGCCCTACGACGCTGAGCAGGCCATCGAGCTGGTTGACCATCTCGAAGGTAGGGATGAAGTCGCCGCGCTGGAGCGCAGCTCGCCACTCCCTCGTGCGTGAGAATTCCTCTGGCAGCTCGAGGTCGGCGAGGCCGTCATCCGCGCACTTGGCCCCAAGCAGCAGCGCTGTCTCGCGGCGCATTCGGCCGGCGAGGAACGGGGCGCGGTCTTCTTCAGTTGCCTCGCCGACGGCGCCTGGGGTTGTGGCTCCCATGTAGGCCTATCGGCCTACGTCCTGCTCGTGTAAGGCCTTGCCACCGAAACACCGTCGCACGCAATGGTGAACGCGCCTCGGGCGGGCCCGGGGTCCGGGCCCGCCGCCGGCCGTGGGTTAGAAGGCTTCCTCGCCGGGCTTGGGGTCGTCGCTGGTCCTGGTCTTCGGGCCGTCGAGGTAGCTGACTTGGTTGGCGATCACCTCGTAGCGTTCCCGGTTGTTGCCTTCGTCGTCGGCCCAGGTGTTGTGGTTGAGTCGGCCGGCGACTGCGACGAGGCGGCCTTTGGAGAGCCACTTGGCATCGTTCTCGCCTCGGGTTCCGAAACTGACGATGGTGATGAAGTCGGCGCCGTCGGTTCCGATTCGGTCGATTGCGAGTCGGTACCGGCAGATCGGGTTGCCTTTCGGGGCGGTGAGTTCGGGGTCTGCGGTGAGGCGGCCGATGAGTGTGAGCTGGTTCATGTCTGTTGTTCCTTCGCTTTGTTTGGTGGTGCCCTTGGTGGGCTTGTTGGGACGGCGAAGGCCACAGGGGGAAGCGGGCGGTCAAGGGCGACCGGAGGTCGAGTGAGGAGATTCCGGTGGACCTCGGAGCCGAGCGGAGACATGTCGGAGCGCCCCCGGAGGGGCGGCGAGAATGCTGGAGCCTGAATACCGCAGCGGTCCTTGACCGTTTGCGTCCCTGGGGCAACGTGTCGGCTCGGCAAAGCACACCGGGGGCGGCCACCTCAACGCGATTGAGGACTCGATGTGGGCCAAGCGGACTCGGCGGATTGTTGGTGCTGGATCCGAACGGAGGTGCTCAGCTCGGCGACTTGGCGCGGTTCCGTGCAGTCGTCCGCTCGGTGTGGGCCGTGGCATCTCCCGATCCTCGGCCGCGGACTGGGCTCGATGCCATCGGGGCTCGGGCTGACGGTTCTTCGCTGACGCTGGGCACAGGAACACCCGGGCTGTGCTTCGACGGGCCAAACGGAGCGGCCGTGATCGCCTCTGGCAGCTGCCGGTCGGGTTAGATCTGGTGCCAGTCGGACCAGATGTTGAGCGGGTGGAGACCGAGCATGATGGCGGCCCGGTCGGCTTGCTCGTCGGTGAGGCCGTTATTGCGCCAGCGGGAGATCGTCCGGGTGGCGACGCCGATCCGAGCGGCGAGGACGGTGACCGGTGGATGGCCGGCGGCGACCAGGAGGGGAGCGAGGGGCCAGCGGACCCGGTTGAGGGTTTGCGGACTCATCCTGCCGCCTCCTCGGGCTGGAGCGAGTCGAGGTAGTCGACGGCGGCTTGTGCCTTGGCGGCGACTGCGAAGAGGGCCTTCGGGTCGGCGTTGAGGATTCTCAGCCAGTGGGCGAGGTAGCTGGCGTGGTCGTCCCTTGGGGTGAGTGCGATGCAGAGGTGAGCGCATGCGATGGCGGCGCCGAGTTCGGCGACAAGTTCCTCGGCTGCGTATGCGTCGTCTCCGAAGCGGCCGGAGAGGTCACGGCCGAGACGGCTCGTGTGGCCGGTCCAGTGGGTGAGCTCGTGGCAGGTGGTGCTGTAGAAGGCCTCAGAGTCGGTGAACTGCTCGGCTGCTGGGAGCTCGATCCGGTCTCGGGCTGGCTGATAGGCGGCGTGATTGTGGCCGTGGGTGATCTCGGCGCTGGTGTTGGAGATGAACGCATCGGCGAGTGCGTCTCGCTCGATCTCGGTGGGTGCGGTCTGTGCTGGAGGGGTCCATCCGTCGACCTGGGCGGCGTTGAACACTGAATAGGCACGGGGGACGAGCGTTCGCTGATCCTCGCCGGTACTTGAGCTGGCCGGGGCGGGGTCGGCATCCTTGCGCTTGGCGGGAACCCATTTCACGATCCGTGTCGACCGTTCGCCCTTGCGGACCTGGGCGCCGAGGTCGGACCATTGCCGGTAGGTCGACCACCACCCGGTCGGGTGCTCAGCTTCGATCGCTTGCAATGCGAGGCTGACAGTGTTGGCGCCTCGGTAGCGGTTGCCGGTGGAGGCGTTGCGGACGTCGAACACTCCGGGGACGGTGTGCCACGGCATGCGCCAGGTTCCGGGGCCGGTCTCGATCTGAGCGACGAGTTGCTGTGTGACGGTGGTGGCGAAGTCGGTGTAGTTCATTGGTGATGCTCCTGTTCTGGCTTCTGCCGGAAGCGCAGCCCTGCGCTGCGCTTTCGATGGCCGCCCATCACCGCTGGCGGACCCCGGCGTCCAGCCCCACCCAGGGACCGATCCCCGAACGCGATCCCTCACCAGGGGATGCGGTTCCTTGGGAGGAGGGCCGATCGACGCAGCAGCTGTGCGATGTCGGCGAAGCCCAGAAGCGAACTTCGTTGGGGGCTTGACGCTGGACCGAAGGTCCGCCGGCGGTACCAACAACAGGAATGGCAACGTTGAGCGTCTAGCGCTTGTGGGCTTCAGGGTGTTGGGGTGGCAGGGGCGTCGTTTGCGGAAACATCCGCAAACGGCCATCGCTGGTAGGGCCCCTCGGGAGGCGGCGCCGTTGCAGCGCCGCCTCTGAGTGGGTTGCTCAGCTCCTTTCTCGGTACAAGTCGGCGAGGTCGATGGCGTGTGCCTGTCGCAGCGTGGCGGGCCACTTGGCGATGCTGCGTTGGGGCACCAGAGAGATGGTTCGGTAGAGGCTGATGCAGGGGTCACAACTCTTGCCGGGTTCGACGTCCCAGGTCCCGAAGGCGAAGCGGGTGAGCCGGTCGATAGAGCGGATGAGTGAGCTGTTCTTGCCGGTGCCTTTGCCGAGTCCGAGTGCTACGGCGAGTTCCGGGGCCGGTGTGACCTGCCAGCTCGAGGTGCCGAGGTTCGATGCGGCGAGGTGGTTGAGGATGCAGGTGGCGGTTGGTCCGATGATTGGTAGCCACCAGCGCTGCCGGTAGGTGTCGTCGATGGGTACGTCGCCGGGTGAGGGGTCGGGCCGGTCGATGAAGCGGGTGGCGATCTGGTCGATGTTCATGTCAGGCTCCTTGAGGGTGTTGTGCCTCCGATGGTTGAAGGCGAGCCCCGACTTCCCCGACGAGGCTCGCCCTCAGATTCGGTCCCCGGTTTGGTTCGGGGTTCAGCTGTGGAGCCGTTGAGCCGTGCGGTGTCGGCGGGCGGAGCAAGGTGGAGCCCTCTCCGGCGGCCCGTGGGGCAGGATCCATCAATAGCCGAAGACCCGGATCGATAACCGGGGCAGTGGGAGGGACCCGCTTGCGGGCCAGGGGTGTGGCTCAGTGTCGGGAGGCATCACGCCTGGAGTTCCCCCGCTTGGCGAGACAGAGGTACCGAAGCAATGGTCACTGACATCCTCTGATGCCGGCAGGATTTCGACTGCAGGTGGAAGCCCTTGCATCCGTGTTCACGGCGACCGCCGGGGTGTCGTGGCTTTGTCGGCCTGGCCGACTACGTTGCCCAGGTCAGACAGCATTTGCTGCAACTCGCTGGATCTGGCCGGCCGGCTCCGGTCACCCTTTACAATGGGGGACAGAACCTTTGTGGCGGCAACGCACCGCTACCGCGAAGTATGTTCCTTGCTTGGCGAACATTGTTCGGATTGAGTTTGGTTCCTCTGTGAGTGAGGGCGAACGAATCGTGTGGGTGTCGAATATTGCGTCGTGGCTGTTCAGGCGGCATTTCGGTAGTCGTTCATGAGCCGCCTCGCATCGGCCTGATTTCACGACCCGAACGCATGTGCTGGACGGTCGGCGCCCGTCAGATCCAGTCGTCGTCGGTGCCTTCGTCGGCGCGCTCAGCCGCATTGGACTCGTTGCCTGCGGCGGCGTCGTTCTGGGTGGGGACCTCAACGACGAGGCGGCTGGAGTCTGGCGCGCCCACACCGAGGTCGAGCTGTTCGTTGGTCTGCGAGTCGTCTTCGATATTCACCAGTTCGATCGTGAGCACACCGCCGCCGGATGTCTCGATGTCGAGCGGCAGGCCGATCCCGAGGACGAGCTCGATGTCGTTCTGGTTCTCTCCTCGAATGTGGCCGAGCAGCGTGTCGCCGTCCCACACGCCGATCTGTGCCGGTGAGGTTCCATCGATGTGGCGCAGCCGTAGGACGGTTTGTTCTTCGTCGGGCGTTTCGACCTGGTGGTACTCGATGCTGACCTTCTCACGGTCCAGGATCCTGGCCGCGACGCGTGTGTCGGCTGTGTGCGCAACGTTCAACAGGTCAGCGATCTCCGAGGGCGTCGCGTCGAAGCGGGAGCCCCATTCCACCCAGTTGAGCGAACGCAGCCACGGCAGCAGTTCCTGCTCCCCGCCGAGGACGTGGAAGCGGTCAGCAACCGTCGACGCGAGTCGTCTCGACCGAACACCGTCGGCCATCAGCTGGAGACCCGCTGCGGAGTCGATGCCGTAGCGCACGTAGGCCGGAACCTGCGGTGACAGCACTTCGTTGCTGAGTCGCTCGTTGGTCCACGCGATCAGCGTCCCGAATACCCACGGAAGGTGGTGTTCGAACATTCGCGACGTGTACTCGCTGAGCTGTTCGTACCGGAAGTTCTCATCGGTGACCGCAATGAGGTGACCGGTGGCGAGGTCTTCCAACGAGCGACCCGCCACCCAGTCCTGAAGAAGCTGGGCCTGGTCGACCGGGAGGGCGTGGAGTCGGCTGCTGTTGTAGCGGGCCCTGAACACCGGTGGACGACGGTCTAGTGCGATGATGCGTTCGAGACGGCCACTCCCGACGAGCAGCTCCAGCGTCTCGCTGGCGTCGCGGGCATCGCCGGCCGTGCCGATGTCAGCGACCAGTTCGCCGACCATCTCGTCGAGCGCCCGGGCAACGGGGATTCGCAACCCGGAACGGGCCCACTGCGCGCGGGTGAGCCCGTCGGCGTTGTTGTACGCATCGAGTGCCTGCTCGGTGACCGCAACCCAGCGTTGCCGGGTCGGAGCGTCGCACTCACTCCATGCGAGGCTGGCATCGAGCACCGTGGTGATCTCACCGATCGTCGCGGCTCGACCCAACCGGGCGAGGGCGTCGGCGAGGAACCAGACGTAGGTCAGGAACTCCTCGATCGAGGGCGACGTCGCCTCCAGCACGACGTCCTCGCCCTCGGCGAGCCGCAGCTCGAACTCCGCGAGAGCGCTGAGCACCTCGTCTCGACCAAGCGTCGAGTGCACGTCGAGAGCGTCCCCGGCGCCCGTAAAACGGTCGAAGGTGGCGTCGTTGGCGACGTTGTCCACGAGCACCACCCAGCCCTCGGTTTCCTTGGTGGCACGACCCGCGCGTCCCACAGCGTTGACCAGGTCGGCAGCGTCAACACTCGTCACCCATTTTCCGCCGTCGCCGTAGTACCCCGTGTTCGCGATCACGACGCTGTGGACCGGGAGGTTGACGCCCTCAATGAGCCCTGTCGTCGCGGCGATGTGCTGCAGGTCGCCGGCACGCATGGCCGTCTCGATCTCCGCCAGGATGTCATCGGGCAACGACGCGTGGTGGAACGCGACACCCTTGCGAACCATGGCGACAAGTTCGGCGTCACCGGTCCGTGTCTGAATGAGATCGGCGAGAGCCATCGTCCCTGCACCCACCGCAGGCTCGATGGCTTCGGCGATGGAACCGCCCAGGCGCCGGGCTTCGGCCTTCGTGGATGTGATGGTAAGGACTGGCCCGAACTTTCCGAGATGGTGAATGAGCGGAACGGCGAGGTCTCGAAGCCTCGTGCTGTTGGCGCCGTCGCGCACGAACTTGTTCGCCTTGCGGTCGAGCTTGAGAACGAGACTGCCGACCGGCTCGGCAAAGGTCAGCACCGTCGGCGTCCCATTCCCTGTTCGGACGTGCAGCTGTCCGTGGAGCGTGGCCCTCTGACGGGGCAAGCCCCTCTTCGAGGCTGCTGGCACGTCCTCCCAGTCGGTGGCTCCGGTGGTGTACACCGAGTGGAGGCGTCGTGGACCCCGCCAGTCGGAGTGGACCGACTCCAGTGGCGCAGATCCCGGATCGATCCACTGCTGAATGTGGGCACGATTCCCGAGCGCCGCCGATAGCAGGATGAGCCGCGGGGCACGCGCATCGATCTGCTCGAGGGCATGAAGGAACGTGAGCGTCGCTTCGAGGCTCCACCCGCGGTCACCGTCGGAGATCAGGTGGGCCTCATCCACAATGACGAGCCCGAACTCATCGAGGAACCCGTCAGGGTCAATTCGCAGCCGGCTCGCGAGCTTCTCGGGCGTCATCGTTCTCAGCCGGGCGTTCGGATGCGTGGGTGCGGTGAGGCCGAGCGGGCCGTCGTCCTCGGCGCGGATCGACATTGTGTTGAGGCGTTGCCGCAGCGATTGGAGCACCTCGCGACCCAAGCTGTGCGTGGGTGTCACGAAGCACACCTTCGACTCTGGGTTTGATGCCAGGTGTGCCAGGACGAACAGCTGCGCCAGCAGGGTCTTGCCGGCACTCGTGGGGAACGACACGACCAGGCGCTTCGTCGACGGAAGCAGGGGACTGCTCGAACCTGTGGTCAGGAGCTCGACTTGCGGGGGCCACAACGACAACACGGGCGGGTCGCCCAACGTCATCGCACGGGCCGGCGCCTGACCCAGCTCTGGCGGAACGATCGACCAGACGGATGCCGAGCTGAGTTCATCACCGACGTCGAGGAGATGAGCGGCGACCCAACGCGAATCGAGATCACCCTGCGACGCGGCCGCGTCGAGGGCGCGGAGGAACGCTCCCCGTGCGCTTTCGAGACGTTCCGCCTGGCCGTAGGTGAGATGGACCAGCAGATGCCAGATGCCTGTACGCACGTACTCCGCTGCGGCGTAGTGGCTGTCGCGAAGCGGTGACACGAGATCCTGGGAGATCGCATCGGCGGCGCCCTGCATCTGCTGCAGCACGGGGAACAGGCGGCGCCGATCAAGGGCGAGGAGCATGCAGCCGAGCGCAAGAGATCGCTCACCCGGAGGGCTCAACACCTCGACGTCGGGGACCTCCGATTGTCGATACACGGCGATCGCGTTCGGTGCGAGCCCGCCGCGCAGGTAGCTGAGCTGCGCAGCGAACACCATCGCCAACCGGTCCGGCGACTCCGAGTCCTCTCGGTTCAACGAGAGGTCGAAGACGTGCGCCGCGACCTGATGAGCCCGTCGTTGCCGATCTAACGGGTACAACTCGAGGCGTGCGCTCGCAGACCCGATCGCGTGCAGGTACCAGCCGGTCGCGAGCAGGTCCTCTGAGATCTCATCGGACTCCGTTACCAAGGCGATCTCGGCCTCGGCGAGAAGCTGTGCGAGGTCCTCGGGGCTCGGCAGCCGGGCACGCTCCGGTCCGAGCGCCTCGGTCAGGAGCTCAACGTTCAGAGCCCTTTCCATATCGCCTCTCGGACTGCGATCGCGAACTTGTCGAACTCCGGGATGCGGGTGATCAGCCCCTCGCGTTGGCGGTCGCCGGCGTGCTCTGCGAAGTACTTGGGCAATCCGGCGAAACAGTCGTCCCAGTCCGTCTGATCAGACGTCGTCACGCTGACGCCCGCACCTGAACCCGCGTCGCCATCGCCCCACATGTCCGGCATGCGGGCGTAGAAACGGGCCAGCTCATCGTCGTCGCGGACGGCCTCCTGCGTCGACTTCGACATGCGAGCGAGATACGCGATGCCGTTGCTGTCGAGCTGCCGGCACGCCCGGTTGACCGTGTCGCCCACCTTGCCCTCGGCGTCGTGCTTCTTCGTTTCCCAAAGCCGGAACGTGAGGTCATCGTCGATCCGGAACACGGCAAGCCCGTCGGCACCCTGGTCGGTGACCGACCAGCCTGGCTCCTCGACACGGACCAGCGTTCGGCCAGCTGCATCGGTCTCACGGGTCAGGGCGAACCAGATGTGCTCCGCCACCAACCCCTGCTCGTGGTCGTTCGTACCTGCGGAACCGCCAGGGAGCAGGTTCGTCGCCAGCGTCTGCAGCACCCGCGTCTGAGTGGGCGTCACCGCCACGCCTTCGCCGTTCACGTTGCTGCGCCACAAGTCGTAGTAGTCGGGCAGAGCGCCGCAACGCAGCGACACGATCAGGTCCGCAAGCCACCAGACGGCTTCGTCCCGGCTGTGGGGCTCGCAGTGGCTCCATGTGTAGCGATCCTCGGCGTGCTCCTCTCGACTGAACAAGTCGTGAAAGCGCGCTGGAAGGTCATCGATGTTCGTCATTCCTTCCTCTCCTGGCCAGCACTCTACGGGCGACCCCCATCGTCCTGTCGCCCGATCGACCTGAGCGACTCAGCTCCCCGTCGCCGAGTGCCGGCGATGGTCGGACCAGCGTGTTCGAATGCTGCGAACGCGGGCCAAGCGCGTGGGCAGGGTCAGCGACCTCTGGGCGCTTCTGCCGGGTGAACCCCTGCGTGTGCCCCCTACACGATCGTGCGCTGTTCTCGGCCGTTTCGTGGGACTCTCCAAGGGGTTCACGCCGCAATCAGCCACGCCTCCCATGCGCCGTGATTGCGTGTACCTAGGGTTAAAGTCGCCCCTCCGACACTCCAACAAGTGTTCGATTCATAAAATCTTTCGATCGCAGCCGCCGCGTCGGGTTCCGAATTGCCCTTCTGCCGTTCGGGTGACGGCTGTTGGGTGCTGGGGGTTGCGCAGACTCAGGATGGCGCGGTTTCGGTTGGGGTGAAGATGTGGCAGATTTCGCCGGCGGTGCAGTCGGCTGGGTCGAGTTGTCGGCTGCGTTCGAGGAGTTCGGAGAGTTCGGCTTCGAGCGCCGCGAGTTGGCGGCGTCGTTGTCGGACTTCGGTGAGTTTGGCTTCGAGGAGGGAGTCGACGTGGCTGCATGGGGTGGTGCCGTCGTCGCGTACTCCGATGACGCTCGCAATCTCGGCCAGGGTGAGCCCGGCTGCTTGTGCGGTGCGGATGAACCGGAGCCTGGCGAGTGTGGTGTCGTCGTAGACGCGGTATCCGTTGTCGGCGCGTTCGGGGTCTGGCAGTAGCCCTTTGCGTTCATAGAACCGGACGGTTCTGGTTGGGATGCCCAGGGCGTCGGCGAGTTGTCCGATCTGCATGTCTTGATGCTACCCCTTGACCTTCTCCTGTGGAAGAAGGTTTACGGTGGTGTTCGTGAGCGAGAAACCAAGGTCGACGATTGCCCCGCTTGCGGCCGGTGCGAGTGTGCTGGGCGTCTGTTGTGGGCTCCCGCTGCTTGCTTCGGCTGGTGTTCTTGGGGCGGTCGCCGGGATCGGGCTCGGTAGCTGGCTCATCGTCGCGCTGGCCGTCGTTGTTGTGGTGGTCGGGTTTGTCCGGTAGCGCCGAACCGGAGACTCCTACCGAGCGCCGAGAGTCGACGACACGCCGTCGGCGGCCGTGCACGACACCGTCTTGTCACACACCCAACCGAACCGAACTGATGAGGAACCCAGATGAGTAGTTGTTGCAGCACAGCCGACGCCCATGCCAAGCCATGTCCGAGGTGTGGTCACGTAGGCCCCGTCGTCGGCGCCGCACCGGTTCGCCCCCACCTGGCCGAGGCGGTCGATGGTGATTGGCAGCACTGCGCCAACGACCAGTGCCAGGTCATCTTCCACTTGGGCGAACACACCGTTGATACCGACTCGGTGGTCACCCAGGTCGGTTTGAAGGCCACAGACAAGACAACCCCGGTCTGTTTCTGTTTCGCTCACACCGTTGACGCTCTGGCTGCAGACCTTGCCGAGCATGACGGGGTCAGTGAGATCAAAGCCGAGATCAAGGCGGCAGTCGCCGACAGCCAGTGCGCCTGCGAGCACCTGAATCCGAGCGGCCAGTGCTGCCTCGCGGACGTGCATCGGACCCTCAAGGGCTTTGCCCAACCGGTCCCGGTGCAGCGATGAGCGATCACAACGCCGACTATGACCTGATCGTCATTGGCGCCGGCATGGCCGGCAACGCAGCAGCGAACAAGTGCGCGTCGGCGGGCTGGCGAGTGGCGATCGTCGACGAGCTTCCTTACGGAGACACATGCGCGCTGCGGGGTTGTGATCCGAAGAAGATCCTGCGGCGCGGCGCCGAGATCATCGACAGCGCCCGCCTTCTCAATGGCAAGGGGATCGACGCTGAAGGGCTGCACATCAACTGGGCCGATCTGATGAAACACAAGCTCGGGTTCTCCGAGCACGTGCCAGCGAACATGGAACGTGGGCTCGCCAACAACGGGGTCGACACGCTGCATGGCACCGCACGATTCACCGGGACCAACAGCATCGACATCGACGGCGACAACTACACCGCCGAACACTTCCTCATAACGACCGGGGCCCGCCCCCGACCACTCGACGTTCCTGGCGCCGACCATCTCATCGACAGCACCGCGTTCCTCGATCTCGTCGAACTTCCCGAACGGATCCTTTTCGTCGGAGGCGGTTTCATCTCCTTCGAGTTCGCGCACATCGCAGCACGAGCCGGAACCCGACCCATCATCATCGATCGCGGACGCCCCCTCAAAGGATTCGACCCAGATCTCGTCGAGCTCCTCATCGACCGCAGCACCCAAGCCGGTATCGACACGCACACCGACACCAACATTCTGTCGGTCGAGGCCGACGGCGCCGCCTACCAGGTGACCGTCGACCGAAACGGTGACCGCAGTGTCGTCGATACCGATCTCGTCGTGCACGGCGCAGGACGAATCTCAGAGCTGTCACGGCTCGGGCTCGAAGCCGCGAACGTCGAATACGGTCCGAACGGTGTGACCGTTGCCGGACACCTGCAGAGCACCACCAACCCCAACGGGTACGCAGCCGGGGACTCAGCGGACACACCAGGCATGCCACTCACCCCGATCGCAGTGTTCGAAGGCAAGGTCGCTGCGTCGAACATGTTGAAGTTGGCCACGAACGTGCCGGACTACGCTGGCGTTCCAACCGCGGTGTTCACCATCCCAGAACTTGCACGTGTCGGCATGCTCGAATCCGAAGCCGTCGCCGCCGGCATCGACCTTGACATCCGGTACACCGACACAAGCGGCTGGTACTCGAACTACCGAATCGGGGAACCCACCGCAGCAGTCAAGATGCTGGTCGACACCGCCTCCGACACAATCGTTGGTGCCCACATGCTCGGACCCGAATACGGCGAACTCATCAACTTCTGTGCGCTGGCCATCAAACTCGGACTCACCACCCGACAACTCAAATCCATGACCGCCGCCTACCCGACCGTCACCTCAGACCTCGGCTCGATGCTCTAGCACACGCCAGTCAGCCCGAGTGGTCCATCACATCGTCTAGTGAGATAGCACTTGCGCGCGGTGTACATCTGTGGGTTCGTTGAAGGCTGCGCTGTCCGAGGTGCGAGACCGCCGGGGACAGCTGGCGGGAATGGGC
>JABDIW010000139.1 GCA_013003515.1 Acidimicrobiia bacterium | reverse complement strand
AGCCAGAGACCTACGTGTGGCACGAGTGGGACAAGGGAGGGGTGCGTGAGGTGTTCGATGCTCTCACCTTTCGCAGCCTGTGGGACCGCCTTCTCGAGGTCGGAGGGGAGAGCAGCGGCGCCGAAGCAGTCGCGATCGATGTGGAGGTCGCCACCGAACTGGACGCCGGCCGAATCGCCGAGGTCGCTGCGTCGGTGGCGGGCCTGGTTGTCGAGGCGGTGCACGACGGTGGTGAGCTGGCCGGGGTGATTGTCGCCGTGCCCGAATCGGACGCCGTCACGTTTGTTCCCGCGAGCGGCATGGACGCCCTGGCACCTGTGTTGGCCGACCCCGATGTCCGCTTGATCGGACATGACATCAAGCCGCTGCTGCGCCGGATGCTGGAGATCGGCATCGACGTCCAGGGCATCGGATTCGACACCGCCCTCGCCGCGTACCTGGTGAACCCGGCCAGACGGGCCCCGGACCTCGAAGACCTTTCCGGACGGATACTCGGTCTGGAACTCGGTCCGGCGCAGGACGGCGAGGAGGCCACCAGAGACCAGGGAGCGTTCGACTTCGACGACAGCGGGCCAGACCTGGAGAGTGCTGGACGTCGAGCCGTGGCCATCGGCAGGTTGGTCGCCCCGCTGGTAGAGCAACTGGAAGCCCGCGACGGCATGAAGCTGTTCGAGGAGATCGAGCTCCCTCTGGTCCGCATCCTGGCCCACATGGAGCACGCAGGCATCGGGGTCGACACGGAGTACCTCGTGACGTTTGGCGACCAACTGCGGGAGCGACTCGCCGTGCTCGAGAAGCAGATCCACGAGCACGCCGGTGGGCCGTTCAACGTGAACTCCACACTGCAGTTACGTGAGGTGCTCTTCGAGACTCTGGGTCTTCCTGTCATCAAGAAGACCCCGAAGGGGGCGCCGTCGACCGACGCCGCCGTCCTCCAGAAGCTCGATCATCCGATCGTCTCGGACCTGTTGTCCTACCGCGAGCTCGAGAAGCTGCGGTCGACGTACGTGGATGCGTTGCTTCCCCTGGTCGACGACGACGGCCGGGTTCGAGGGCGGTTCAACCAGATGGCGGCAGCCACCGGACGGCTTTCGGCCGAGCAACCCAACCTGCAGAACATCCCGGTTCGGTCTGAGGAGGGGCGTGCCATCCGCCACGCCTTTGTAGCCGGAGAGGGGATGGCCTTCGTGGTTGCCGACTACTCACAGATCGAGCTGCGGATCCTCGCCCACATCTCCCAGGATCCGGCGCTCCTCGAGGCGTTCCGCAACGGCGAAGACATCCATCAGGCCACCGCATCGCGCGTGTTCTCGGTTCCTCTCGACGATGTCACGCCTGAACAGCGTCGGCGAGCGAAGGTGATCAACTTCGGGCTCCTGTATGGCATGGAGGCGTACGGTCTGGCGCAACGCCTCGAGATAGACCGCGAGGAGGCTGCCGAGCACATGGACGCCTACTTCAGCCAGTTCCCCGAGGTGCGGGCCTTCATGCAGGGCATCGTCGATGACGCCAAACAGACCGGGTACACCGTGACCCTCCTCGGCAGACGGCGGTACCTGCCTGAGCTCACGAGCTCCAACTTCCGGGATCGACAGATGGGGGAGCGGATGGCGCTGAATGCACCCATCCAGGGCTCGGCAGCAGACATCATCAAGAAAGCGATGATCGACTTGTTCCAACGGCTCGGGGAGCTGGAGGCCGAGATGCTGGTGCAGATTCACGACGAGCTCCTCATCGAGGCACCCACCCACAGAGTCGACGATGTCATCGCGCTGACGAAGCAGACGATGGAGGCCGTCGTCGAACTCGATGTGCCGCTGGAAGTGTCGGTTGCCTCCGGCTCGACTCTTGCCGATACGATGCACTGACGAGCTAGACCGCCCTTTGTAGAGGTGGTACCCTCTCCGCCGCTCGCCAGTCTGGCGTGCACATCCTTTGTTCCCAGGAGTTGATCGCTTCCCATGACCACTGACCATCCCGAGGTGCCTGCAAACGCGGACACCCCCGAGACCGTTACCGACCCGGTGACGGAGACCACGGCCCCCGAGGCCGACGCTTCCGAGGCTCCCGTCTCCGAGGTGGCAGCGACCGAGGCCCCCGATGACGGTGCCGAGCCGGCTGCTGTGACCCCGGCACCTGCCTCCGAGGCCGATGCACCTGCCGAGCCTGTGGCTGCGGAGCCTGTGGCTGCGGAGCCTGTGGCTGCCGAGCCCGTCGCTGCAGCCCCGGCACCTGCCCCCGAGGCCGTTGCACCCGCTGCAGCCCCGGCCGAGCCCGCCGAGCCTGCTGCCGTCGAGCCTGCCGAGCCTGTCGCTGCGGCCCCGACTCCGCCTGCCGAGCCCGCCGAGCGCACACCGCCTCCGGTGCCAAAGGAGGCGCTGACTGCGCCCAAGGACGTCGGCGACATCAGCGACACGCCTTCTGAGGAGGACTTCGCCGCCGCCGTCGAGCGAACCGTCTTCGAGTTCAAAGAGGGAGACATCGTCAAGGGCACCGTGGTCCGCATCGACCCCGATGAGGTGTTGATAGACATCGGTTACAAGTCCGAGGGCGTCATCCCGTCCAAGGAACTCTCTATTCGCAACAACGCCGACCCCTCTGACGTGGTCACTCCTGGAGAGGAGATCGAAGCGCTCGTCATGCAGATGGAGGACGACCAGGGACGCCTCGTCCTCTCCAAGAAGCGCGCACAGTATGAGCGTGCCTGGGGTCGTATCGAGACCGTCATGCATGAGGGTGGCACGGTCACCGGCCCGGTCATCGAGGTCGTCAAGGGCGGCCTGATCGTTGACATCGGCTTGCGTGGCTTCCTGCCTGCGTCGCTCGTCGATCTGCGGCGCGTTCGAGACCTGAACCCGTTCATCGGTCAGGACATCGAGGCGAAGGTCATCGAGCTCGACAAGAACCGCAACAACGTCGTGCTGTCCCGTCGTGCCTACCTCGAAGAGGAACAGGCCGAACAGCGCCACTCGTTCCTCACCTCGCTCGAGCCTGGTGATCTGCGCCAGGGTGTCGTTTCCTCGGTTGTGAACTTTGGTGCGTTCGTCGACCTCGGTGGCATGGACGGTCTCGTCCACGTCTCTGAGCTGTCGTGGCAACACGTGAACCATCCTGGCGAGGTCGTCAGCGTCGGCGACAAAGTCGACGTCAAGGTTCTCGAGGTGGACAGGGACCGTGAGCGGATTTCCCTGTCGATCCGGCAGACCAAAGAAGACCCGTGGGAGCAGTTCGCCGGTGCCAACCAGATCGGCAGTGTTCTCGACGGTTCCGTGACCAAGACGGTGCCATTTGGTGCGTTCGTGTCGGTCGGCGGCGGGGTCGAGGGCCTCGTCCACGTGTCGGAGATCGCCCTCCACCATGTCGAGAGCCCAGAGCTCGAGCTTTCAATCGGGCAGGCGGTGAAGGTCAAGGTCACCGAGATCGACACCGATCGGCGCAGGGTCAGCCTGTCGATCAAACAGGCTCTTCCGGGCTACGAAGAGCGGGCGACCCAGCAACAGGAGCGCCGCGAGCCGCGCGGGCCCCGACGCCGTGAGTTCCAGCGCGAGGAAGAGAAGGTTCAGGAGCCCTCGTTTGCTGCCGATGCCTCTCTCGAGGCCATTCTGGAAGAGCTCAAAGAGCGCGGAATCGGTCGCAACTGACCATCCTTGACTTATCCCGGCCAAGTGCCAATCTGGGGATGACGACAGGGGATCGGGTAGCGGTCGTCGTGTCCACGCATACGTAAAGGGGCCTACATCATGGGTAGACGCACGATCGTCCTCGTAGTCGCTCTGCTCCTCGCAGGGCTGTCGGCATTTGCCGTTTGGCAGTTCTTGCGCGCTGTGGAAGACGACGTGAAGGCCGATATCGAGGTCGTTGACGTGTTTCGGGCCAATCAGCGGATCGAGCCCGGAGTCGATGGCGCAACGGCGCTGACGTTCATCGAGTCGTCCACCACCAATCAGGAGTTCCTCCCTCCCGCCGCCATCGTCGATCAGGAAGCGCTCAACGAGTTGTTCGTTGCCGAAGCGCTGACGACAGGCCCGATATCCGAGGGCGCCATCGTCACGACCGACATGATTCAGTCGGTGGAAGAAGTCATCATTCCCCGTCTCTCTGACACCATCGCTCCCGGCCGGGTCGCCGTTGCCATCAGCCCGTCGCAGGTTGCTGCCGTCGGCGGCTTCGTGCGACCAGGTGATCGCGTGAACATCGTCGCAACGACAGCGGTCGATGTCGGCCGTTTCCTCGAGACCATCACCGACGAGGACCTGCGCGCCTTTTTCTTCGGCGAGGAAGAGGAACCCGCGGCTCCTGAGGTACCGGTCGATGAGGAAGCAGGGATCACCCCCGAGGAAGCGCTCGCGGCCGCAACGCCTCAAGTCTTCGATTACACCGAAACCGTGCTCCAGGAACTCGAGGTACTCGCGGTGGGTGCTTTCGTGCGAGAAGCACCGGGTGAGCAACCCGGTCTGGGCCCGCTGGGCGGCGAGATCCTCGTGTTCGAGGTCACCGTTGAGCAGGCGGAGCGCATCATCTGGATCGACAAGTTCACCGATGTGACGCTCGTGCTCCTTCCCGAGGGTTACGTGCCCGTCGAGACCGAGGGCGTCACGGGTGACGACATCTTCTCGATCGTCGAGCGGCTCCAGCGCGAACTGGAGAACCTGGAGGCCCGTAGTGGCGGATAGCGAGCGGACGGTCCTGATCGTCGACGGCGACGACGGGTTCGTCGACGACACCCGGAAGCTGCTCGATGACGCCAAGGTCTACACCGCCCGCAACATCTCCGATGCCCAGCGCCGTCTGGTCGAAGAGAGCATCGATCTCGCCTTCATCGGCCCGTCGTACTCCCACGAGAGCGGTGTGGCCGAGTCGAGCCTGCTCCTCGACGTTCGACCCGAGCTTCCGCTCGTTCTGGTGTCGCAGAGCCTGGACACAGCCGTCCTCAAGGCAGCGTTGCGGGCCGGTTTCCGTGACGTCGTCGAAGCACCGCTCACCGTCCGTAAGGTGTCCGACGCCCTCGGCATCGTCGACAAACTCGATCACCGCGAGGACGGCGAACGCAAGACCCGCACCCGAATCGGACGTGTCGTGACGATCATGTCGCCCAAGGGCGGCGCCGGAAAGACCATGACATCTGTCAACATCGCCCTCGCTCTGGCCATGTGGGGCGACCCGGAGCGCGTCGTGGTCTTCGACGGCGATCTTCAGTTCGGAGATGTGTGCATCTCTCTGCAGGTGGACCCGAAGCACACGATCGTCGATGCGGCTCGCGACATCGACAAGCTCGATGAACCGCTCCTCGAGTCACTGCTTTCCCGTCACCGCACCGGCATGCGAGTGCTCTCGGCACCGCTCGAGCCCTCTCTCGCCGATGAGGTATCCACCGAGGTCGTGGTCAAGGTTCTCGGCATGCTCAAGCGCATGTTCGACTACATCGTCATCGACACGGCTCCCTTCCTCGATGAGCCGGTGTTGTCGATCCTCGAGCGCTCCGACGACGTCCTGCTGGTGGTCGACATGGACCTGCCGAGCGTCAAGAACGCCAAGCTCGCACTCGACACTCTGCGTCTGATCAAGTTCCCGTTCGAGAAACTCAAGCTGATCCTCAACCGGGTCAACTCCAAGGCTCGCCTCGATGTCGACGAGCTGGAGCGGTCGCTGGGTCTCGAGGTCAAGGGCGCCATTTCGTCCGATAAGCTTGTTCCGCGGGCCGTCAACGAGGGAGAGCCCGTGGTTTCGCTGTATCCACGTTCGAGGGTGGCCCGGGACCTCCGCGGCGTCGCCAGGCTCGTGACCGACGCGACCACGACATCAGCCGAGGAGAAGGGCCGCCGCTGGTTCCAAGGGGGTGACCGATGAGCCTCGCTGATCGGGTCAAGGCCGCAAAGGCAGCCGACGTCACGACGGATGTCCAGCGTGACGGCATGCGTCAGGATCTGAGGCGCAAGCTGCACTACAAGGTCGTCGAGGGTCTGGGGCCATCGCTCTACGACCGTCAGATGACGGACGCCGAACTGAAGCTCCGTGTCATGGAGATGCTCGAGTGGGCTCTCGACCAGGAGGAATCCGTTCCGCTGTCGCGTGCGGACCGCCTCACCCTGCTCCAGGAGATCGCCGACGACGTTCTCGGCTACGGGCCCATCGACCCCTACCTCAGCAACGACGACGTCTCCGAGGTCATGGTCAACGGCCCCCACTCGGTGTGGATCGAACATGAAGGCCGGCTCCAGAAGACGTCGACGCGGTTCGTCGACGCCACTCACCTCGAGCGCATCATCGAGAAGATCGTCGGTCAGGTAGGCCGGCGCATCGATGAATCGACGCCGATGGTGGATGCCCGTCTCCCCGACGGCTCGCGTGTCAACGCGATCATCCACCCGCTTGCCATCGGAGGGCCGTACCTGACGATCCGCAAGTTCGCCGCCGACCCATTCACGGCAGTCGACCTGGCCGACAACGGCACGTACTCCCGGGCGGCCATGGACTTCATGCAGCGCACCGTCGAGGGCAGGATGAACGTCATCGTGTCCGGGGCCACCGGCTCCGGCAAGACGACGATGCTCAATGTCCTGTCGAGCTTCATCCCCGATGAGGAGCGCATCGTCACGATCGAGGATGCTGCCGAGCTCCGGCTCAATCAGTACCACGTGGTGAGCCTCGAAGCCCGTCCCCCCAACCTGGAGGGCAAGGGAGCTGTCAGTATTCGCGATCTCGTGAAGAACTCGCTCCGCATGCGGCCCGACCGCATCGTGGTCGGTGAGGCTCGTGGCGGTGAGGCGCTCGACATGCTCCAGGCGATGAACACCGGTCACGATGGATCGTTGACCACCATCCACTCGAACTCGCCGCGGGACACCCTGGCCCGTATCGAGACGATGGTTCTGATGTCCGGCATGGATCTCCCGGTTCGGGCGATTCGCGAGCAGATCGCTTCCGCTGTCGATGTCATCGTCCACCTCCACCGGCTCCGCGACGGAACCCGCCGGGTGACCCACATCACAGAGGTCGTCGGTATGGAGGGCGAGGTGATCACGACGCAGGACCTGTTCTTGTTCGACTTCGGCATGGGCATCGACCCCGACGGCCGGTATAAGGGCCACCTCAAGTCGTCGGGTATCCGCCCATCATTCAGTGAGCATCTCCAGAATCTCGGCATCACCCTTCCGGCCGAGCTGTTCGAGCCGGAGCCCTTCGAGCGCAGGCGGTGAGGTCCATGCGACGTTTCGGCCTGGTGGGCGCCATGTCCGTGGTGTTGGTCGTCGTTGGCGCTTCTCCGGCGTTGGCGCAGACCGACATCGGAAGCGGCTCGCGGGTGTTGCGAATCGTCGGCGTGGTTGCGACAGCAGGTGCCATCGCCCTGCTTGGCATCTTGCTGGCCGGGCTGAGGCCCGAGACCGATCTCCGACGCCGCTTGGGGTCCTACAGCTCCGAGACCGTCGAGACCGGATTCCTCGCCCGGTTCCCCATCCTCAGGCGCTTCGCAAACCGCGCCGAGCGTGAAGCCGAGCGTCGGGGGCTCATACCGTCGATCGAGACGGCTCTGGTTCAGGCAAACATCCCCTTGAAACCGGGCGAGGCGATCATGGCAGCCCTCGTCCTCGCCATCGTTGGCGGCGCCGTGTCAGCCCTCATGGCCCGCAACGCCTTCGTCGGGCTTGGTGTTGGCGTCGCCGTTCTCGTCATTGCTGGCATCGCCGTACAGGCCATCGCCAATCGAGAGCGGGAACGCTTCGAGACACAGCTGCCCGACACTTTGAACCTCGTCGCGGCCTCGCTCCGGGCCGGATACTCCCTGATGCAGGCCATCGAGGCCGTTGCCCAGGAAGCCCCCGACCCGACGGGACGTGAATTCGGCAGGGCGATCTCAGAGATCCGCCTTGGCCGGTCCCCAACGGAGTCTCTCAAGGACATCGCCAACCGGATCGGCTCGGTCGATTTCGACTGGGCGGTGCTCGCCATCGAGATCCAGCGCGAAGTCGGCGGCAACCTGGGTGAGGTCCTGCAAACCACTTCCGAGACGATGCTGCAACGGACCCGCCTCAAACGAGAGGTCAAGGCCATGACCGCCGAGGGCCGAATCTCGGCCTGGGTGCTCGGATCGCTTCCCTTCGTGATGTTTGGCTACATGTTCGTGAACAACCGCTCCTACCTCGACCCGCTCTTGACGAGCGGATGGGGACTGACCGCCCTCGGCGGGGGAGTGCTTCTGATGATCGCCGGCATCTTCTGGATCAATCGGATCGTGAAGGTCGAGATCTGATGGTGCTCCTGGCCGTCTCTCCGGTGTTCTCGGCCGTGATGATCTTCCTCACCGTGGCGGCTTTGACCGTCTACGTCGGCATGGGCGTGCTGAGGGCGCGGGCGACGGCCTCACGTCGCCTGATCAGCCTGCAGAGCCGGTCCGAACAGCTCGAGGCGGGGTTTGCCGAGCGTGCTCTTGCTCCTGTCGTCGAGGGTCTGGGCGGAGCAGTGCTGCGGTTCACTCCCCAGGGGTGGGCGGCACGGGCGAGACAGCGGATCATCTTTGGCGGCTGGTCGAGCTTCATGGACGTGAACTCGTGGGCTGCGATCCGTATCCTGGCGATCGTCGCAGGGGTCGTTGGCGGCATCTTCGCCGCCACACAATTCGAGGGCATCGAGCGTCTCGGGATTCTCGCCCTCATCGTCGCGATCGGGTTCTTCGGGCCCGAAGCGATACTGACTCGCGCCATCGACGATCGCCGCAGTGCGGTAGAGCGTGACCTGCCGGACATCATCGATCTCCTCGTCATCTCCGTCGAAGCCGGGCTCGGCCTCGAGGCAGCATTGGGGAGAGTTGTGCAGGTCGTCCCCGGGAACCTGAGCGATGAGTTCGCCCGGATGCTCCAGGAGACGAGAGTGGGCGTGAGCCGGCACGAGGCGATGCGGAACCTCGCCGAGAGGACGGATGTCGACGATCTCGACTCGTTCATCCTCGCCATGAACCAGGCAGACACGTTTGGTGTCTCGATCGGCCGCATGTTGCGCGTGCAGGCCGAGGAGATCAGGGTGCGTCGCCGCCAACGAGCCCAGGAGCGCGCCTTCGGGGCCCCGGTCAAGATGGTGTTTCCCCTGGTCCTGTGCATCTTCCCGTCGCTCTTCGTGGTGCTCCTCGGTCCCGCCATGATCGACATCGCCGACCAGCTGTTCTAGGTGCGGCGGCTCGGAACTCGCCATCTCTGGGTGCTGGCACCGATCGTCGCCATCGCCGTTTCAGCTGTGAGACCCCTCGTCGACAACTCGTTCTTGTGGCACGTCGAGGCGGGAAGGGTGCAGCTCGCCGCCGGCGAGGTGTTGCGCACCGATCCATTCTCATTCACGTTCTTCGGGGAGGGGTGGCGAACCCAGTCCTGGCTGGCCGATATCGGTTACGCAACGCTCGAGCGGTGGGTAACCGACGTGGCCTGGGTTCCCTGGTTGCTGACCATCGCTGGTGTCGCTCTGCTCGGCATGGTGGCCCTCGACCTCTACCGCGAGGCTCGCTCGCCGACGATCGTGGGTCTTGCGCTCGTGGTTCTCCTCGTCATCACCACGCGCTTCCTCGTCCCCCGTCCCGTCATCATTTCGCTGGTTCTGCTGTCCGCAGTGATCGTGGCCACCCGGTATCGCAGCACCCACTGGACGGTGCCGCTGCTGATGTGGGTATGGGCGGCGGTGCATGGTTCGTGGGTGCTGGGTGTTGGTTTCGTGCTCCTCGAGGCCATCCGGACTCGTTCCCGACGCCTCGGCTGGGTCGCCGCGGGTGCGGTCGTGACTGCTTCGCTGACAGCACATGGAGTCGCCGTGTGGCAGATCCTGTGGCGGTTTGCGATGAACCGCGAAGCGCTCGATGTGATTCAGGAGTGGCAGCGACCCGATTTCCTGGAACTGCAGTTCGTCCCGTACCTCGTCGGGATCGTCGGTGTCGGTGTGGCGGTTGCCCAGCGGCGGGTTTCGCGCTGGGACCTGGTGGTCATCGTCCCCTTTGCGCTGTTTGGCTTCACGAGCGCGAGGGCCACACTCCCGGCACTGCTCGTCCTCGCCCCGTATGCAGTCCGTCCCCTCCGCAACGTGGCATCCGGCTCGGGATCACGGTCGGCGCTCAATGCGGGGATTGCCGGCGCCCTGGTCCTTCTCGGTGTGGCGGTGGTGGTGTCGGCGACGACGGGCCCGCATCCCGAACGGTTTCCGATCGAGGCATCACGCTCGATCGATCCCGGTGCGACATTCCACAGCGATGTCGTCGGTGGCTATCTGATCTATCGAGGTCAGCCAGTCTTCGTGGACGATCGAGCCGAGCTGTACGGAGCGGAGTTCTTCGGCTCGTACCGCGATGCTCGAGACGGGGTGGAGTGGAGGCCGCTCTTCGATGAATACGGAATCACGGCCGCATTGCTCGATGTCGACGACGGACTTGTCGAGGTGCTCGGCGAGGCCGGGTGGGGGGAGCGGTACCGGGATGACTCCTTCGTCGTGCTGGAGCACGTCGAGCTCGAGGAGTAGGCACACGCGGAAGAGG
>JABDIW010000130.1 GCA_013003515.1 Acidimicrobiia bacterium | reverse complement strand
CGGCATCTACAACTCGCTCGACAGCCGTTATCTGGGCCAGGGCGTGACCGCCGAAGAGGTGGCCAACGAGTTCGGCGACGTCGACTTCAACCCCTTCAACACCAGCGACATGGCGGGCTTCAACCAGTTCGCCAGCCCGGCCGTCTTCGGCCTGCTGGACAGCAACAACGACGGGCTGATCTCGGCCGAAGAGGCGGCGTCGGGCATCGTCTACGACTCCACCGCCGGCAACCCCAACGGCTTCATCAACTACGACCGGATCTTCCAGTCGAGCTCCGGCGCCCAGTTCACCAAGTCGGAGGGCACCACCTTCTACCTGCAGGACACCTGGCAGAGCGGCAAATGGTCGGTCAACGCCGGTGTGCGCACCGAGGAGTGGGAGCACTTCGCCACGGACGGAGCCAACATCTATTCCTTCCCCAACGAGGTCGCGCCGCGCCTGAGCGTCACCTACGACCTCAAGGGCGACGGCAAGCAGCGTCTGAGCGCCTACTACGGCCGCTACTACGATCCGATCCGCAACAACATGACGAACTTCGCGGGCAGCGTCACCGGCCGCGAGCGTCGTGAGCAGGTCTTCATCACCACCGACCCGGCGACGGGCGCTGGCGAGTGGACCACCTACCGGATCCGCGGCGGCCCGAGTCAGCCGGACGCCAACTTCGCGCCCACCACCGAGACGCCGTACACCGACGAATGGCAGATCGGCTACAAGCGCGACCTCGGCCGCAACCAGTCGATCGAGGCCAACATCATCAAGCGTGAGACTCGGGACATCCTCGAGGACTACGACCTGCCTCTGTACGGCGACGCGGGCGCTTATGGTCTGCCGACCAGCGACCCCAACTCGCTGTTCCTGGGCCTCGACTACTTCGGCTTCTCGACCTTCCCCAACGCGAACTTCTTCATCGCCACCCTGGCGCGCGGAATTCGTGACTGGGAGGGCTTCGAGCTCATCTATCGCAAGCGGATGTCGAACAACTGGCAGATGCTCGCCTCCTACAACTACGCCGACGGCACCGGGAACACCAACTCGGACTCCAACGCCGACTTCCAGGGCGACGTGCTCTGGCT
>JABDIW010000087.1 GCA_013003515.1 Acidimicrobiia bacterium | reverse complement strand
CAGTGGCACACGGCCTCTACGATATGTCCCCCGCCCGTCCACGAAGGTAATCCCAGATGCTGTCCGTCTTCAGAAACATGTTCCGCATCCACGATCTGCGGAACAAGATCCTGTTCACGCTGTTCATCTTCGGCCTCTACCGGCTGGGGGCGGCGGTCCCCGTTCCCGGTACCGACCTCGATCAGGTGGAGGCCTTCGCCGACACCAGTGGTGACGCCGGCATCGTCGGGCTCATCAACCTGTTCTCGGGCGGCGCGCTGGAGAGTCTCTCGGTGTTCGCCCTGGGCATCATGCCCTACATCACGGCGTCCATCATCATGCAGCTGTTGGCCGTGGTCATCCCCAGGCTTCAGGCCCTCCAGGACGAGGGCGAGCACGGACGCAAGGTCATCACCCAGTGGACGCGCGGTCTCACCATCGGTTTGGCCGTGCTGCAGTCCACCGGCTTCGTCTTCCTGTTCCAGAACCAGAACTTCCTCGGTGGCGCCGAGCCACTGATCGTCAACCCGAGCCTGCGAGAGGTGGTCATCATCGTGATCACCTGGACGGCCGGCACTGCGCTCATCATGTGGCTGGGTGAGCTGATCTCTCAGCGAGGGATCGGCAACGGCATGTCGCTGATCATCTTCGTGTCGATCGTCAGCCAGATGCCGTCCCAGGTGGCGATCCTGTGGGCCAACTCGGCAACATGGCAGTTCATCTCCGTGGTGACCGTGATGGTCGTCCTCACCATCGGGATCATCTTCGTGGACCAGGGTCAGCGAAGAATCCCTGTGCAGTTCTCCCGTCGCGTCCGGGGTAGGCGCGTGCTCGGTGGCCAGTCGACGTACATCCCCATGAAGGTCAACATGGCCGGAGTCATCCCCGTCATCTTCGCCACCTCGATCATGTACTTCCCGGCGCTTCTCGGCTCAGCGATCCCGTGGGACGGGTTCCGCAACTTCGTCGAGACCCACCTGCTGCCGACGTCGGCGTCCCATGGCGGGTTCGCACCCACCTGGTGGTACATCGTCATCCTCGGTGTGCTCGTCGTCTTCTTCACGTACTTCTACACGGCCATCCAGTTCGACCCAGAGAAACAGGCCGAGATGATCCAGCGCCAGGGTGGCTTCATCCCGGGGATTCGCCCCGGTCGCGCCACGGTTCGTCACCTCGAACACGTCCTCAGCCGCATCACCCTGCCTGGTTCGCTCTACCTGGCCTTCGTCGCCATCGCCCCATCGATCATGGGAACGATGTGGGACATCCCGGTGGGCCTCTCGGGTATCTCGATCCTCATCGTGGCCGGCGTGGCTCTCGAGACGATGAAGCAGATCGAATCGCAGCTCCTGATGCGGAACTACGAGGGCTTCCTCTCCTGAGGAACCCGATGAGACTTCTCTTCCTCGGACCCCCCGGAGCAGGCAAGGGAACCCAGGCCGAACGCGTTGCGCAGCGTCTCGGGATCGCCCACGTCTCCACCGGAGTGATGTTCCGCCAGCACGTTGCAGACGGCACCGAGCTGGGACAGACGGTGGACGCGATCATGAAGTCCGGTGACCTGGTGCCAGACGAGCTCACCATCTCCATGCTCGAGGAGCGGATACGTCACGATGACGCTGCCGATGGCTACATCCTCGACGGGTTTCCTCGAACCCTCGCCCAGGCCCAGGCGCTCGACGCCCACCTCGGTGCCGAGGGACTCGACGCTGTGGTCGTCCTCGATGTGCCCGAAGACGAGTTGGTCGGCCGAATGATGAGCCGGGGACGGAAGGACGACAGCGAGGAATCGATCCGCAACCGCCTGCGGGTGTATGCCCAGGACACGATGCCGCTCATCGCGTTCTACGCCGAGCGAGACATCGTGGCTTCCGTCGATGGCGTGGGCGAACTCGCCGACATCACCGAGCGGATCCTTTCCGTCCTCGACGGCGGAAGCGGTGGCGGCCTGAACTCGACGGTCTGATGATCACCGTCAAGGGCCCGGAGGATTTCGAGAAGATGGCCGTGGCCGGCCGTGCAGTGGCGGCCGTGCACGCTGCTGTGCGTGAGGCGGCCCAGCCCGGTGTCACCCTCAATCGTCTCGATGAGATCGCCGCCGACATCATCCGCTCCCGAGGATGCACCCCGTCGTTCCTCGGGTACATGGGATACCCCAAGACGATCTGCCTGTCGCCCAACGACGTGATCGTCCATGGCATCCCCGATGACACGGTGATCCGCGACGGCGACGTCCTGTCCGTCGACGTCGGCGCCATCTACGAGGGCTGGCATGGCGACGCTGCCTTCTCCATGGCGATCGGCGAGGTTCCCGACGAGGTGACCACCTTGATCGACCTCACCGAGAAGGCGATGTGGGAAGGGGTGGCCCAGGCGGTGGCCGGGAACCGCCTTGGCGACGTCGGGCACGCGGTGTCGGCAGTCGCCGAGCCCCATGGCTACGGGGTGGTGCGCGAGTACATAGGTCACGGGATCGGCAGGCAGATGCACGAGAAGCCCGAGGTCCCCAACTACGGCGAACCGGGACGCGGGCTCAAGCTGAAGAAGGGCTGGGCCATCTGCATCGAACCCATGTTCAACCTCGGGGGAGCGGCGACCAGCGTGCTCGACGACGGCTGGTCGGTCGTCACCGCCGACGGTTCGCTGTCCGCCCATTGGGAGCACACCGTGGCCATCACCCCGGACGGCCCGATGGTGCTCACGCTGCCTGAGCCCAAGCTCGTTTCGGCCTCCGCTTGAATTTGCTCTCGTCGAGCGGCGGCACCTATCATTCCCGGCCGGCCCGGGTGGGGCCGTTTTATTTGTGCATGGACGCGCCGTCTCTGGCGTCGTCGGCACCGTCAACCACCAGCAGGTACCCATGAAGGTTTCAGCGAGCGCCAAGAAGATGTGCGACAAGTGCCGGATCATCCGGCGCCACGGGCGCGTCTGGGTCATCTGTCCGAATCCTCGACACAAGCAGCGACAGGGGTAGTCAATGGCACGTATCGCAGGCGTCGACCTGCCGAGGGAGAAGCGAGTCGAGATCGGCCTCACCTACATCTTTGGTGTGGGGAAGTCGACGTCGCAGTTCATCTGCGCCGACCTCAAGATCGACCCCGACACCAAGGTCCGTGACCTCACCGATGCCGAGGTTCTGTCCATTCGTCAGTACCTCGATTCCAACCTCAATGTCGAAGGTGATCTGCGCCGCGAGGTGTCCCAGAACATCAAGCGCAAGATCGAGATCGGCTCCTATCAGGGAGTCCGTCACCGCCGTGGTCTGCCAGTGCGCGGACAGCGGACCCACACCAACGCTCGCACCCGCAAGGGCAAGTCGTCCGGCGCCGTTGCCGGCAAGAAGAAGGTCACGAAGTAGCGATGACGACCGAACAGCCAGAACAACCAACAGAACAACCACGCCCCCGCGGCCGCCGTCGCCGCCAGCTCGCCCACGCCCAGGCCCACATCAAGGCGTCGTTCAACAACACCATCATCAGCATCACCGATCCCGAGGGCGCCGTCGTCGCCTGGACCTCTGGTGGCTCCGTGGGGTTCAAGGGCTCCCGGAAGTCGACTCCGTACGCCGCTCAGGTGGCCGCCGAGCAGGCAGCCCGCAAGGCAGGCGAGATGGGCGTTCGTCGCCTCGATGTCATCGTCAGTGGCTCCGGGTCCGGCCGCGAGACCGCGATCCGCACCCTGCAGAACATGGGCATGGAGATCACGTACATCCGTGACGTGACACCGGTTCCCCACAATGGATGTCGCCCCAAGAAGAGGAGGCAGCGCTGATGGCCCGCTACCTCGGCCCTACCTGCAAGCCGTGCCGCCGGGCCCGTCAGAGCCTGTGCAACAAGAAGTCGTGCGCCTACGACCGTCGCCCTTACCCGCCGGGTGAGCACGGTCGCGGTCGTATCCGGGAGTCGCAGTACCAGGTCCAGCTTCG
The DNA here is from genome assembly GCA_013003515.1 of Acidimicrobiia bacterium. GTDB lineage: Bacteria > Actinomycetota > Acidimicrobiia > Spongiisociales > UBA5794 > JABDIW01. The sequence goes on along the minus strand of JABDIW010000087.1, from coordinate 4,069 downwards.
CGAGAAGCAGAAGGCCCGCTACATCTACGGTGTCCTGGAGCGTCAGTTCCGCCGCTATTACGAGAAGGCCGCCAAGAGCCGCGGAATCACCGGCACCGTGCTGCTGCAGCTTCTCGAGCGCCGTCTCGACAACATCGTGTTCCGCAGCCAGTTCGCCACCACCCGGCCGCAGGCGCGACAGCTGGTCAACCACGGCCATGTCACCGTCAACGGCAAGAAGGTGACCATCCCGTCGTTCCAGGTCCGTGAGGGCGACGTCGTCGAAATGCGCGAGAAGTCGAAGAACCTGGTTGCCGTGCAGCAGGCTCTCGACGTGGCCGAGCACCCCATCCCCGAGTGGGTGGATGTCGAGCCCGATGACCGCAAGATCACCGTTCGTCAGTTGCCGAGTCGAGACCAGATCGACACCCAGATCCAAGAACAGCTCATCGTCGAGCTGTATTCGAAGTAGCCGTTCGTCCCCAAGGAGCCCCCGTGCTGATCGTTCAGCGTCCACAAATCGAGGAAGAAACCATCAGCGACGTCCGGTCGCGGTTCATCGCCGAGCCGTTGGAGCCGGGTTTCGGCTACACGCTTGGCAACACCCTGCGCCGCACTCTGCTGTCGCGCATCCCGGGAGCCGCCATCACGTCGGTGCGGATCGAGGGAGTCGAGCACGAGTTCTCGACCATCGATGGCGTCGTTGAAGACGTCGTCGACCTCATCCTCAATCTCAAGCAGGTCGTGCTGCGCACCGAGCTCGAGGAGCCCCAGACCGTCTACCTGTCCGAGAAGGGCAAGAAGGACGTGTCGGCCGGCGACCTCAAGCTTCCTGCGGGCGTCGAGGTCGTCAACGGCGACCTTCACGTCGCTTCGCTGTCCAGCTCGGGCAAGCTCGAGATCGAGATGACCGTCGAGCGTGGTGTCGGGTATCGCAGCTCCGAGCACAACAAGCGCTCCGGCGACGCCATCGGCGTGATCCCGATCGATTCCATCTTCTCGCCGGTCGTCAAGGTCGCCTACAAGGTCGAGCCGACCCAGGTGGGCCAGATGATCAACTTCGACAAGCTGTCGCTGGATGTCGAGACCAACGGCGCCGTCAGCCCTGGTGAGGCGATGTCGTCTGCAGGTAAGACCCTGCGCGAGCTCCTCGGCCTGTTCGCCGACCTCGGTGAGGGTGTCGGCCTCGAACTCGGAGACGTCGTGTCCACCGAGTCCGTTTCACCCGACCTCGACCTGCCGATCGAGGCACTCGACCTGTCCGAGCGTCCCCGCAACTGCCTGCGCCGCGCCCAGGTCCACACTGTTGGCGAGCTGGTGCTGCGCACCGAGGAGGACCTCCTCCACATCACCAACTTCGGCCAGAAGAGCCTCGACGAGGTCACCGCCAAGCTCGACGAGCTCGGTCTTTCTCTGTCGGCGTCAGCCGACCTGGGAGAAGGCTCGATCTGATGCCCACTCCTCGCAAGGGCAAGCGCCTCGGCGGGTCACCGTCTCATCAAAGGAAGATCCTCTCCAATCTGGCGAAGGAGCTGATCCGCGAAGAGCGGATGACCACTACGGTCACCAAGGCCAAGACGCTGCGGCCCTACGTCGAGAAGATCGTGACCAAGGCGTCGCGGGGAGACCTGCACGCCCGCCGCCAGATCCTGCGCAAGATCCAGGACAAAGAGGTCGTCACCAAGCTCTTCGATGAGATCGGCCCCCGCTATGAGGACCGGCCCGGCGGGTACACCCGCATCGTCAAGCTCGGTGCCCGTCGTGGCGACGGTGCCGAGATGGCGCTCATCGAGTTCGTCTAGTGCCTCGCCGGGAGGGGCTGCGCGCCCTTCTCGCCGCCTATCCGGTCCCGTCGTCCGAGCGGACGACGTTTGCGGCCATGAATGCACTCACCGGCCATCCCGGTGACCCCCTGTCCCGATCCACGTTCAACCCTGGCCACTTCACGGCATCGGCGTTCGTTCTCTCACCGCTGCGTGATTCGGTCCTGCTCGTGCACCACCAGAAACTGTCCCGCTGGCTCCAGCCCGGCGGTCACATCGATCCCGAGGACGCCGATGTCATCTCCGCCGCCCGGCGTGAGGTCCTCGAGGAGACCGGCCTGACCGTCGCGACGCTGTCTGATGACGTGTTCGACATCGACATCCACACCTACCCGCCGGGGCGGGAACCGGAGCATGCCCACTTCGACATCCGGTTCTTGTTCGGGGCCGACTCCCTCGAGGTTCCCGGTTCCGACGAGATCGACGACTGGCGCTGGGTGGGCTTCGAAGAGATCGAATCGGTCGACGACGACCCCAGCCTGACCCGCCCGTTCGAAAAGGCCCGACGCTGGGTAGGCTCGGACGCCTCATGACCGATATCGGGTTGATCTTCCGTCGTATGGCCCAGGCGCTGCGTTTCGACCGCGACGCCTATGTGTGGATGGACTTCGAGGACCGCGCATCGGGTGACGCCCTGCTGCTCGTGGTGGTGACCCGGGTCCTGATCCAGATCGGCATCGGCTCGCCGGGCGGCGCCCTCGGGTACGCCACCGCCGTCCTCGACGCGCTCGTGTTCTGGCTGATCGTGGCCGGGGGGACCTGGGCGACCGCCACCCACGTGCTCCAGGGGCGGACCGGATACGCCTATGTCATGCGGCTGGTCGGCTTCGGCTACCCGACCCTGCTGCTCATCATCCCGACCTTCCAGATCCTCAGCGGCGCCGGCATCAACCCGTGGCCTCTGGGATTGCTGATCGGCTCGATCTGGCTGGTCTTCATCGTCGGTCATGGCATGAGATACGCCGTCGACTTCGAGCTTCCCAAAGCGATCGGCTCGGGACTGGCCGGCATCATGCTGTATCTCATCGTCGCTTCGATTCTCAACCTCGGCTTCTAGCCATGCCGGCCGTCCGGCTCGACATCGCCTACGACGGCAGCGGGTTCCGCGGCTTCGCCAGGCAACCGGACGTCCCAACCGTGCAGGGCAAACTGGAGGCGGTGATCGCGGACCTGACCGGTCCCGTCGACACCGTCGTCGCCGGCAGGACCGACGCCGGGGTGCATGCCAGACACAACGTGGTGAGCTTCTCCACCGAGGCGGAGGTCGACCTGCGTCGACTCCGTCGATCGGTCAACAGCCGGCTCGGGCCCGCCGTCGTCGTCACCGATGCCTCCTTGGTGCCCGACGACTTCTCTGCCAGGTTCTCGGCGACCGGTCGCCGGTATCGGTACCGCCTCCTCACCGGGGACCATCCCGACCCGTTCACGGCGGGGTTCACGTGGTGGGTCGACCACGAACTCGACATCGAAGCCATGACCACGGCGGCAGCAGCGTTCATCGGTGAACAGGACTTCACCTCGTTGTGCCGGAAGGCGGGGGACCGGTCGATGGTGCGCCACGTTCGGGAGGCCTCATGGGCGCGCGACGACCGGGTGTACGTGTACGAGGTGGAGGCGAGCAGCTTCTGTCACCAGATGGTGCGTTCGATGGTCGCCATCTGCGTCGACGCCGGACGAGGCAGGATCGACCCTGCCTCGGTCCCCGAGATCCTCGGTGCGCTCGACCGCCAGGCCGGAAGAGGAGTGGCGCCGCCCCACGGGTTGACCCTGTGGGAGGTGGCCTACTGAGGTCTGTCCCCCAGTCATGGGGGGAAGGTCCCTGCACCGGGGTCTGTCCCCCCAGTCATGGGGGGAAGGTCCCTGCACCGCAGGCGAAGCCGAAGGTGGAGGTAGGGGGGATTCACACGTCTTCCACGGCGGCCCGGTCTGCCGGGGGGAAACAACTGCTTCCCCCCTCCCCCTCAGTCGCTGCGCTCCTTCGGGTACTCCCCCCATGTTTGGGGGGAGAGACTGGCGATCTGTCAGACTCGACCCATGCTTACTGACAAGGCCAGAGAACTCGCCCAAGGGGCCAACTACGCGGTTGTGTCCAGCGTTCTGCCTTCGGGGCAGCCGCAGTCGCATGTGATGTGGGTGGACACCGATGGCACCGACATCCTCATCAACACGCTCGAGGGTCGCCAGAAGCTCAAGAACATGGAGGCCAACCCGCTGGTCACGGTGACGATCATCAGCGGCACCGACTTCTTCGACTGGGTCGAGATCAG